>JAUNUA010000253.1 GCA_030538435.1 Brachybacterium sp. | reverse complement strand
GCCCTTGCGCACGGCGGACTGCCGCTGGATCTCGAGTCCGATGCCGAACATGATCGTGAGCAGGCCGATCCACTTCCCGTCGGTCACGAACTGCAGGCCCGTCTGCACGACCTCGTCGACGGTGGTGCGGACCTCCCCGCCGACGGTGCCCAGGTCGGACAGGCCGCTCACGACGGGACTGGAGAAGATCCAGATGTTCGTCAGGAGGGTGCCGAGGATCGCCAGTCCGCGCAGGACATCCAGGGCGGGCAGGCGGGCCCGGGACGGGGTGGCGGATAGCGCCGAGGGACTGTCGATCGTGGTGTTCGAGGTGCTCACATGCGAACGGTAGGCCGGCCGCGGGGGTGGGGGAGAGGGCGGATGGTCGCGGTCATCCCGGATCTCGCGCTCCGGGATCCTCCCGGAATCCCCGGATGAGCGGCCGCCGGGAGGGCCCGGATGCTGGTCGGCGAAGGACCCTGGTCATCCCCGCCCACACGGTTGTCACCAGCACCGCCTCCCACAACAGGTACCAGGGCCAGCCGCCCAGCAGGTCCAGGATCGAGGTGCCCGCGGGCTCGCGGTTCAGGTACCCGTAGTTGGCGCCGGTCAGGGCGTTGCCCGTCATCGCGATGGCGGCCCAGCCGAACGTCGCGGCGAGGGCGACCGCGTAGCCATACCAGGTGGGCCGATCCCCGAGGCCCACGACCAGGTAGAGGGGAGCCAGCAGCACGATGCCGTGGAGCCCCCAGTACATGAGGTACTCGAGCAGCGGGTACCCCTGGTAGACCAACTGGGGGGTGATGATCGACTGCAGGTTCAAGGTGAGCCCCCAGAAGCAGCTGATGACGATCGCCCAGGGCGCGCGCCGGATCAGCGCGAGGGCCGTGATAACCCGCAGCGCGTCGGAGAAATGCAACGGCAGCGACTCATCGAGGTCGAAGTTCTGGGGCACGAGGCCCCACCCGAGCCACGCCAGCGTGATGACGAGCAGCGTCCACCCGGCCGCGGCCCGCACCGCAGGTTCCCGCTCCGAACCCCGCATGCGCCGCCCGAGAACAACCGCACACACCCCGCCGACGGCGATCACGATGAGCGCCGCGACGTGCGCCGGCCCGTAGGAGGGCATCATGCCCGTTGCGCTGCCGTCGGTCAGCACGTCGTGCAGCACCCCTGTGGCTCGCGGCGCTGGGTCCATGAGGCGAGCCTACGGTCGCGGCAGCAGTGAGTGGCCTTCAGGGGCCGGCGCAGGACGCGGTGTTGACATCACACCGGTTCGGTGGTTCATTAGTCGAGTAATGAACCACTGAACCGGGAGGGCGGATGACACCCACCGACGGCGGCCGGCCCATCTTCCTCGAACTCGCCGACCGCATCGCCGAGGACATCCTGGGCGGCATCTACCCGCCAGGCACACAGGTCCCCTCCACCACCGAGCTCTCCGCCTTCTACCGCATCAACCCCGCCACAGCGGGGAAGGCCCTGAACCGCCTGGTCGACGCCGGGATCCTCACGAAGCGCCGGGGGCTCGGCACGTTCGTCACCGAGCAGGGTCCTGAGTGCCTGCGCGAGGAGCGCCGCCAACAGTTCGCCGAGGACTACCTCACCCCGATGCTCCAAGAAGCCCGCCGCCTGGAGATCACCCGCAGCGACCTGCTCGCCCTCCTGCGCGAGCACCCCGACCCCGAGGAGCGACCGTGAGCACCGCATCCCCCACCGACACCGACCCGAACACCGCACCCGAGACCCGCGCTTCCCTCGGCACCGGTATCCGCACCCGGGCCCTGCGCAAGGCCTACGGTCGCACCCCAGTCCTGCACGACATCGACCTGGACCTCGCACCGGGCCGCGTCTATGGCCTGCTCGGCGCCAACGGCGTGGGCAAGACGACCTTGATGGCGGTGCTCGTCAACCACACCTTCCGCAGCGGCGGCACCGTGGAGATCGACGGGGAGGATCCCGCGGAGAACGCCCCCGTGCTCGCCCGCACCTGCTTCATCCACGAGGACCAGCGCTGGCACGACGACTACCACGCCGACCAGGTGCTGGCCGTCATGCCGTCGTTCCACCCGCAGTGGGACGAGCGCCTCGCCGATCGCCTCCTGCACCGCTTCGGTGTCCCCCGCCGGACCGCCCTGAAGAAACTGTCCCGCGGGCAGCGCTCCGGGTTCGCGATCGCCCTGTCGCTCGCTTCCCGCGCGCCCTACACCTTCCTGGACGAGCCCCATCTGGGGCTCGACGCCACCGCCCGCGGCATCTTCTACGAGGAGCTGATGCGGGAGATCGCCGAGCGGCCCCGCACCGTCATCATGTCCACCCATCTCATCGACGAGGCCGCGAGCCTGCTGGACCAGGTGCTGCTGATGCGCGGCGGCCGCATCGAGATGCAGGCCGACGTCGATGAGATCACCGCCTCGATGACCGTCGTGCGGGGGCTCGACTCCGCCGTCGACCCGTTCGTCGCCGGTCGCGACGTGATCAGCAGCCAGTCCCTCGGGCGGATCCGCTCCGTCCTGCTCCGCGAGCGCCTGAGCCCCGCCGATGCCCGGCGCGCCGAGGAGCTGCACCTGTCGGTGGAGTCCGCCGGGCTGCAGGACATCGTCGCGGCAATGGGCATCCTCGACCACCCCGGTGCCGAGCACGACGACGTACCCCACCCTCCGGCCACCCATCCCGCGAAGGAGACGTCATGACCACCGTCGTCGATTACCCCACCCCCGCAGCCCGGACCCGGGGCGGCCCGTACTTCCAGCGCTCGCTGCGTCTGTACCTCCAGCAGCGACTGAACGCCTACGTCGTACCGGTCCTCATCCTGCTGGCAATGCTGGCCTTCACCGTCGTCGCCGGCCTCATCATCGGGATCGGGACCGGACTGCCCCTGCACCCGGACATCTCCGCCGGCTTCCGCAGTGGGAATCTCGGGGCGATCTGGGCTCTGCCCGGCTTCTTCATCTCCTCGGCTGCGATGCACGTGAACCGCACCTTCGCCACAGCCCTCGCACTCGGCTCCACCCGGCGCGACTTCTGGATCGGCTCGACCCTCGGTTTTTCCGTGACCGCCCTGGTCACCGGCGTGGTCGGCACCGCGCTGATGCTGATGGAGCGCGCTACCGACGGCTGGTTCATCGGTGCCTACGGCTTGGACGTGAGCGTGCTCGGGTCCGGCAATGTGCTGCTGACCTTCCTCACCCTCACCCTGCTCGCCCTTGCGGGCATGTTCCTCGGAGCAGGTTTCGGGACCATCTTCCGCGCCCACGGCCCCGCCGTTCTCACCGTCGTCATCATCGGCCTCGTGCTGCTGCTGGCGGGTCTGGCGGCGCTCGCCGTGTGGCGCTGGCAGGACCTCGCCCCGCTCCTCGCGGCCACCGGCGCCTGGAGCACCGCCCTCGTCCTCGCGGTGATCACGGTGGGTGGCGCA
>JAUNUA010000252.1 GCA_030538435.1 Brachybacterium sp. | reverse complement strand
GCGGGCTTGGAGGAGATGCGCTCCCGCAGTTCGTGCGGGTACTCGGCGCTGACGTCCATCCGGGTGCGGGCGCCGCAGCGCAGGCAGTGCACCTCGGAGATGGCGTGACCGGCGTACACGATCTCGTGCGGAGTCTCGCGTTCGCAGACCCCGCACCGCAGCGTGCTCTCCTGGATCGCCATGGCTCCTTCCCCTGCCCTCTGCGCCTCGACACCTCCAGCCTACGCGGGCGGCTCGCCTCTGTCCCGGGGGCAACCCCCCGGGGTCATCATCCGTCCAGCCCCAGCGCAGAGACGATGTCGTGGGCCAGCATCAAGTCCTGGGCATAGGTGATCTTCAGATTCGCTTCCTCTCCCCGCACCCAGGTGACCGACAGGTCCGTGTACTCCTCCGCGCAGGACGCGGTGTCGGTGCCGACGAAACCGTCGCGCGCCGCTGCCTCGTAGGCATCCAACAGCGGAGCAGCCCGGAAGCCCTGCGGTGTCTGCACCCGGATCAGGCCTGCGGGGGCGCCGGTGGCGAGCACTCCGGCCTCATCCACGGTGACGATGTCCTCCGCGGGGATGCCGGGGAGGGCTCCCCCGCTCTCCCGCGCCGCATGCAGCACGGCGGCAACCAGGCCGTGGGAGACCAGCGGCCGTGCGGCGTCGTGGATCAGCACCGAGCGCACGGAGCCGCTGTCGATCCGGTCCGCCAGGTGCCGCAGGGCCTGCAGTTCCGATTCCTGCCGCGTCTGCCCACCCAGGATGACCTCCACCGGGGCGTCGACCTCCCGCTCCACCACCACCTCCGCATGGTGGCGGTCCTCCGGTCGCACCACGAACACCAGGGGGCCGACGCCATCGACGCCCGCCATGGTGCGCAGGGCCCAGGCGGCGATGGTCCGTCCGTGCAGGGGCAGGAACGCCTTGTTGATGCCGGCGCCGAGCCGACTGCCGGTACCGCCGGCGAGGACGACACCGGCGGCGTCCGCCGGCGGGCGGTCGCCGCGCAGGGGCCGAGGCGTGTTCTCCACCCGTGCATCGTAGGCCCTCCCCCGGATCGGGTTGCGCGGCAGCCGCGGTGGTCCGACGCGAGAGGACATGGAAGAATCGGACGTCGCTCACCTCTGCTCAGAAGGGAACCTCCATGCGCACCATCGCGATCGTCTGCGGGGCCGGGGTCGCCACATCGACCTTCATCGCCTCACGCGTGCGCGACCACCTGTCCAGCGGGGGCCGTGAGGCCCGTGTGATCGAGTCGACGGTGATCGACCTGCTGTCGATGGGCTTCACCGCCGACATCGTGGTCTCCACCGTGGAGATGCCGGGGGACCTGGGCATCCCGATCGTCTCCGGTATGCCGGTGCTGCTGGGTACCTGCCCCGAGGTCACCTTCGCCGACATCGACCGCCTCCTCGACGGGTTGCAGGAGGACCCGCGGGCGGACGGGCCCACGGGGCGATGACCTCCCGGCAGCTGCTGCCGCGCGTCGGCGTCGGGACCGATGTCCACGCCCTCGCAGCCGGTGACCCCGAGCGCCCCCTGATGCTCGCGGGCCTGGCGTGGCCCGGCGAGCGGCGCCTGGTCGGGCACTCCGACGCGGACGTCGTCTGCCACGCGATCTGCGACGCGCTGTTCTCCGCCGCCGGACAGGGGGATCTCGGCACCCATTTTGGCAGTGACCGGCCCGAATGGGCGGACGCCGCGGGCCGAGACCTTCTCGCCGACGCGGTGCGGATCGTGCGGGAGGCCGGCTGCGAGATCGGCAACGTGGCGGTGCAGGTCCTCGGGAACCGTCCGCGGTTCGCCCCGCGTCGCACCGAGGCCGAGGACCTGCTCGGCACCGTCGTCGGCGCTCCTGTCTCGGTGTCCGCCACCACCACCGACGGGCTCGGTCTCACCGGGCGCGGAGAGGGCATCGCCGCGATCGCCACCGCCCTGGTCCTCGCTCCTGCTAAGGGCGACCGATGACCGCCGCGCACGAAGTGCACGAGGCCCCCGGTCAGGGTGCGACGTTCAGTGCTGCCGACGTCGACGCCGCCGCCGAGCGCCTGCAGGCAGTGGTGCGCCGCACGCCGGTGCACCGCAGCGAGCGGCTCTCCCGGATCGCCGGGGTGGATGTGTGGCTGAAGCGGGAGGACCTGCAGCTGGTGCGCTCGTACAAGCTGCGCGGCGCGTTCCTGTACCTCGACGCGATGGACACGGACGCACGCGCCGCCGGGGTGGTCGCGGCGAGCGCCGGGAACCATGCCCAGGGTGTCGCCCATGCGTGCGCGGCCCTCGGCATTGACGGTCGCATCTACGTACCCGGCACCACGCCCCGGCAGAAGCGCGAGCGGATCATCGCGCTCGGCGGGGATCGGGTGCAGCTGATCCTGACCGGCGACACCTTCGACGACGCCGCGGAGGCCGCCGCCGACGATGCCCACCGCACCGGCGCCACCATGGTGCCGCCCTTCGACTCGCCGATCATCATGGCCGGTCAGGGCACGGTGATCCGCGAGGCCGTGGAGCAGCTGCGCAGCGAGCACGGCAGGGACGTCGCCACCGTGGTGATGCCGGTCGGTGGCGGCGGGCTGATCGCCGGGTGCGGAACCTGGTTGCGGGAGAACAGCCCTGCGACGCGCATCGTCGGTGTCGAACCCGCGGGGGCCGTGTCGATGGCCGCGGCGATCGGCGCCGGCCACCCGGTGACCCTGCACGAGCTGGAGCGCTTCGTCGACGGCGCCGCCGTCCGCCGGGTGGGCGGTCATCCTTTCCGGGCGGTCCGCGCGATCGAGCCGGAGCTGCTGGCGGTCGAGGAGGGCGCGGTGTGCACCGAGATGCTGGCGCTCTACCAGACCGACGGGATCATCGCCGAGCCCGCCGGGGCCCTCGCGCCGGCAGCCATCGCCACAGGCCTCGTCCGCCAGGACGACCATGCAGACGGCGACATCGTGCTGGTGCTCTCCGGCGGCAACAATGACGTCTCGCGGTACAACGAGGTGGTGGAGCGCTCCCTCATCCACGAGGGCCTGAAGCACTACTTCCTGGTGACGTTCCCGCAGGAGCCGGGGGCGCTGCGGCGCTTCCTGGACCAGGTGCTCGGGCAGGACGACGACATCGTCCTGTTCGACTACATCAAGCGCAACAACCGCGAGACGGGGCCGGCACTGGTGGGCCTGGAGCTCGGGGCACGGGAGAACCTGGAGCCGCTGCTGGCGCGCATGGCCGCCTCCAACATGGACATCGAGCGCCTGGACCCCGAGGGCCCGCTGTACCGGTACTTGACCTAGGGACACCGACCGCCCCCGCGGCATATCCACCACGGGCGCGTCCCCCTCTCACGTCCCTCCCCGCTGCCCATCCCCCGCGAGTGACCCAATGTCCCGAAGATTATGGCGGGAATCTGGTCACTCGCGCGGGAGAGAGAGCGGGGTGGGGCGTTACCCG
>JAUNUA010000251.1 GCA_030538435.1 Brachybacterium sp. | reverse complement strand
GCGAGGACGGGTCGGGCTGCGGCATGGGAAAAGTCTCCCACGCCCCACCTCTCCCCTCCCGACGCGCAGGCGGGTGGCTTCCTAGACTCGAGGACCATGAGCACCTTGATGAGCATCCTCGTCATCGCCCACATCCTGTGCTGGGCCATCACCTTCGGCACCTGGTTCGCGGCGCTGCGCACCAAGCGACCGAGCAAGGGCATGGCCCACGCCGCCGGGGGAGCGCTGCTGTTCGGGGTCGCCCTGATGGCGATCGGGATTGCGATGTTCCCGGGCGGGCACCTGTTCTACACCCTGAAGCTCGTGTTCGCGGTCGTCGTCACCGCCTTCTCCTTCGTCGCGATCAACCGCAACGAGCAGACGCCCGCCGTGATCTGGTACGGCATCCCGGTCGCGATCGTGGTGAACGTGGTGATCGCGGTCTTCGGCATCGGCTGGTGAGCGGCTCCATCCAGCCCTGACCTGCGGCGTCCCCTCGAGTGGCCCCGGCATCCCCCGCGGATGTCGGGGCCGCGCCCTATCCTGGAGCGGCCATGAGCTCACTGTTCGACGACATGTCCCTGCCCGAGTCCTTCCGCCGCCTGGACGGCGTGCAGGTCGACCCTGCGGCGCGCCGCGACGCACCCCCCGCTGGACCTGCCACCGCGTCCCGCGAGCACCCTGTAGATGACGACGTCCCGGCCGAGGAGGAGGCGGGCGTCCCGCCCGAGGACTGGACGCCCGAGGAGGAGGATCCCTTCGCGCAGGACGCGCCCCTCGAACCGGCCCCGGCCGCGGCCGGGAACCGGGGTGCGTCGTGGGAGGGGAGAGCCCCGTGGGGAGGGGGTGACCCGTCGGCACTCGCGGACCTCACAGACGGTCTGAACGACCCGCAGCGCGCGGCGGTCGAACACCGCGGGAGCCCCCTGCTCATCGTCGCGGGCGCCGGCTCCGGCAAGACCCGGGTACTGACCCGCCGCATCGCCCACCTGCTCCGCAGCGGTGAAGCGATGCCCGGGGAGATCCTCGCGATCACCTTCACCAACAAGGCCGCGGCGGAGATGAAGGAGAGGGTCGAGGAGCTCATCGGCCCGGCCGCCCGCAGCATGTGGGTCTCCACCTTCCACTCCGCGTGCGTGCGGATCCTGCGCCGCGACGCCACCGCCGTGGGATTGAAGGGCACCTTCTCCATCTACGACTCCGCGGACTCCCTGCGCCTGATCACGAATATCGCCAAGGACGCGGGTCTGGACGTGAAGAAGAACCCGCCGCGGGGCATCGCCTCCCGCATCTCCTCGCTGAAGAACGAGCTCATCGACGCGATCGACGCGCAGGACCGGGCCGAGTCCTCGAAGAACCCCTACGAGAAGTCCATCGCGCAGATCTACGCCTCCTACACCGAGCGGCTGCGCCAGGCCAACGCCGTCGACTTCGACGACCTGATCGGTCTGACCGTCCAGCTGCTGCGCGAGAACCCCGCGATCCGCGAGACGTATCGGCGGCGCTTCCGCCATGTGCTGGTCGATGAGTACCAGGACACCAATACCGCGCAGTACCAACTGGTGCGGGAGCTGGTGGGCGAGGACCCGGGTGCGGACCTCACCGTGGTGGGTGACTCCGACCAGTCGATCTACGCCTTCCGCGGCGCCACCATCCGCAACATCGTGGAGTTCGAGCAGGACTTCCCCTCCGCCCGCACGATCGTGCTGGAGCAGAACTACCGCTCCACCCAGAACATCCTGAGCGCCGCGAACGCCGTGATCGAGGAGAACGACGGGAGGCGCAAGAAGAACCTGTGGACCGCCGAGGGCGCCGGGGAGCAGATCACCCTGTACGTGGCGGATGACGAGAAGTCCGAGGCCCGCTACATCGGCCGGCAGATCGACGCGCTCGTCGACGCCGGTCGGAAGGCCGGGGACATCGCGATCTTCTACCGGGCGAACGCCCAGTCCCGCGCGCTGGAGGACCAGCTGATCCGGGTCGGACTGCCCTATCGGGTGGTGGGTGGCACCCGCTTCTACGAGCGCCGTGAGATCAAGGACGCCATGGCCTACCTGCGGGTGCTGTCGAACCCGGAGGACGAGATCAACCTGCGGCGCATCCTGAACGTCCCCAAGCGCGGCATCGGCGACCGCGCCGAGGCCTGTGTGGCGCTGCTGGCCGAGCAGGAACGGATCGGGTTCGCCGAGGCCCTGCGCCGAGCCGACGACGCTCCCGGTATCGCGACCCGTTCCCTGGGGTCGATCCGGGCGTTCACCCAGATGCTCGACGAGCTGCGGGAGCTGGTCGCCTCCGGCACCGGACCGGCCGACGTGCTCGAGGCGATCCTGCAGCGCTCCGGGTACTACGACGAGCTGAGCGGCAGCGACGACCCTCAGGACGAGTCGCGACTGGAGAACCTGGCGGAGCTGATCAGCGTCGCCGCGGAGTTCGAGGCGCAGGTCGAGGCGGGAGAGGCCGCCGCCAGCGAGTTCGACGACGAGGGGCAGAGCTCGGGTGGGGCCGCGGGCGCCGCAGATACTCAGGTCTCCGAGGAGCAGGTGGCACCGGATGCCGCGCTGCTCGCGGGGGATGACCCGGAGGCGACCCTCATTGACCAGTTCCTGGAGAAGGTGGCGCTGGTCGCGGATGCCGATCAGCTGCCCGGCAGCGAGGACCAGTTCGTCACCCTGATGACCCTGCACACCGCGAAGGGTCTGGAGTTCCCGGTCGTCTTCCTCACCGGTATGGAGGACGGCACCTTCCCGCATCAGCGGTCCATGTCCGACCCGGAGCAACTGGAGGAGGAACGGCGCCTCGCCTACGTGGGGATAACCCGGGCGCGGGAGAAGCTCTACCTCACCCGCTCCCAGATGCGCGCCGCCTGGGGGTCACCGCAGTTCTTCCCGGCCAGCCGCTTTCTGGACGAGGTGCCCGCCGGTGTGCTGGACGTGGCGCGGGCCGGATCCACCCTCGGTGGAGGCGGCTGGGGCGGCGGTACGAGCTGGGAGGGATCCGGTGGGTCCCGCGGGCCGTCGCTGACCGGTATCGGCGTCGGGGGAGCGGGAAGGCGGGACGTGAACCGGCCGTCGTTCGGCTCCGGACGTGCCGCGCGGAAGGCCGCGGACCTGCCGGCGCTCACGGTCGGGGACTACGTCAGCCACGACTCCTTCGGCATGGGCACCGTCACCGAGGTCTCCGGTCAGGGGGAGAAGACGCAGGTGGAGGTGCGGTTCAAGGAACCCACCGGCACCAAGCGGCTGCTGCTGCGGTACGCGCCGATCGAGAAGCTGTAACCTCCGGGCGCGCCCGCGCCTATAGCTGTCACACCGGTGGCCCTCACACCGGTGGGCTGCGATATTCGCCCAGCCTGGTGGTCATTCCACGACGATCGAGGCCCGGGCCCCGCGCTCCATGTCCACGAAGGTGTGGCTGACCGCGGTATACGTCCCGGGCTCGG
>JAUNUA010000250.1 GCA_030538435.1 Brachybacterium sp. | reverse complement strand
GCACCGAGGTGGACAAGGACCACGTCACCCGCAGCGATCCTGCCGCCGGCAGCTCCATGGAGCGGAACGAGACGGTGACGGTGTACCTGGCATCGGGGAACGCCCCGGTCCCGGATGTTGTCGGCTCCACTCAGCAGGAGGCGACCAGCACCCTCGAGGAGGCCCGGTTCGCGGTCGAGGTCGACGAGCAGGAGTCCGCGGACCAGGAACCGGGCACCGTCCTCGAGCAGTCCCCGGCCGGGGGCGGCACCGCCCCCCTCGACTCGACCGTTCGGATCGTCGTCGCCACACAGGAGGCACCCACCACGGTCCCGAACGTCACCGGTGACGAGGCGGACGCCGCCCAGCAGCGCCTGTCGGATGCCGGTTTCGGCGTCGAACGCGAACTGGAGTACAGCGACTCGGTGCCCGAGGGCTACGTGATCACCACCGACCCCGCCCCGAACACCGAGGTGGAGCCGAACAGCATGGTCACGATGATCATCTCGCGGGGCCCCGAACCGACGCCCTCCCCGACGCCGACCGAGTCGCCCACTCCGACGGAATCACCCAGCCCCACCGAGTCACCCACGGAGACGGAGTCACCGACGCAGTCCCCGACGGAATCGCCGACGGAGACCCCGACGGACGACGGCACCGATGACGACGATGACACCGACGGTGGCTGAGCAGGGCGGGCCGAGCGGTGCCCGCATCCTGGTGGTCGACAACTACGACAGCTTCGTCTACACGATCGTCGGGTACCTCCAGCAGCTCGGCGCCCGCACCACCGTGGTCCGCAACGACCGGGTCCCCCTGGGTGCGGACGGCACGGTGCGTCTGGACGGGGTCGACGGGGTGCTCGTCTCTCCCGGGCCCGGGAACCCGTCGACTGCCGGGATGAGCCTGGAGGTGATCGCGGCCTGCGCGGATCAGCGCCTGCCGATGCTCGGGGTGTGCCTGGGCCACCAGGCTCTCGGCCAGGCGTACGGCGGGACCGTCACCCACGCGCCGCAGCTCATGCACGGCCGTACCAGCGTCGTGGAGCACGCGGGGGCGAGCGTCTTCACCGGGGTGCCGTCGCCGCTGATCGCGACCCGCTACCACTCCCTGACCGTGGTGCCGGAGACGATCAGCGAGGAGCTGACCGCGACCGCGTGGACAGCGGACGGTTTCGTCATGGGTCTGCGCCACCGCAAGCTGCCGCTGCACGGCGTGCAGTTCCACCCGGAGTCGGTGCTCACCGAGCATGGCCACCGGATGCTGGGGAACTTCCTGCAGCTGTGCGACGGCATCGACGGTGAGGAGCGTTCGCGCGGACTTGCGCCGCTTCTCGCCGGCGCCTGACCGGGCGATGTCCGGGCGTCGGGGTGCCCGCGGATCCCCGCGCCGGGGCCTCGACTCCTAGACTGACTGGTGTCCCTCGCCCGAACGGGGGACCCACAGCACGCTGGACCCCTAGGAACGGAGCGTTGGCGCATGGCCTCGAAGAAGCGCAGGGCAGGATCCGCACCCGAGGGCGAGGATCCGCAGGGCTTCGACGGGTTCGACGGGACGATCGACGAGGTCGAGGACGCCGGTGGCCCCGGTGAGGCAGGGACCGGCCGGGTGGCGGATCCGACCCCGAAGCGTGACCGTCGGTCCCGGACCCGGCCGGTGGATCCGGAGCAGGTGGACCCGGCCCGTCCGAAGCGCTCGGCCCGCGATGAGGCGGAGCAGTCCACGCGGAGGCGGACCCCGTCGGCCGCGAGCACCCAGAATCCGCCGTGGCTGGCCCCGACGGCCGTGACGCTGCTCATCCTGGGGCTCGTCTACCTGGTTGCCTACTACCTGTCCGGTGCCACGCTGCCGCTGCCGATCGGGGACTGGAACCTGCTGGTCGGTTTCGCTCTGATGATTCTGGGCGGAACCCTGCTGATGCGCTGGAAGTAAGGACGAGAGGGGGCGCGATGATGGTCGAGGAGGGGCACGCGGGACCGATCCTGGAGGATGATGACGCACGGCCGCACCCGTGGACGCGGTTCGTGGCGATGGGGGACTCCTTCACCGAGGGGATCGGGGATCCGGACTCGTCTGTGCCCGGTGGCCACCGTGGCTGGGCGGACCGGGTCGCGGAGGCGCTCGGCCGGGGCAACGAGGACTTCTCCTACGCCAATCTGGCGATCCGCGGCAGGAAGTACCAGCAGATCATCGACGAGCAGCTCGACGCCGCGATCGCCCTGGAGCCGGACCTGGTGAGCCTCGCTGCCGGCGGCAATGACGTGATCCGCCTGGGGGACCCCGACGCGATCGCCGCCGAGATCGATGAGGCGGTGGGGCGGATCACCGAGATCGGCGCATCGATCCTGCTCGTCACGGGGCCGGACGTCGGGTCCACCCCGGTGCTGTCCCTGATCCGCGGCCGCACAGCCATCTACAACGAGAACATCCGGACGGTGGCGCGCAGGCACGGGGCGTACCTGCTGGACCTGTGGGGTCTGCGGGTCCTGACCGAAGAGTCGATGTGGGCGCCGGACCGCCTGCACTTCTCCCCCGCCGGGCATCAGACCATCGCGATCGAAGCGCTCGACACCCTGGGGGTGGAGCATGAGCTGCAGACGGTGCAAGCGGTCCACGAGTCGCATCGGACCTGGCGGGCCACCCGCGCGAGTGACTGGGAGTGGGCGCGCACACATTTCGGGCCGTGGGTGATGCGGCGCCTGCGCCAGCAGTCCTCCGGGGACCACGTGCTGCCGAAGCGCCCCCAGGCATCGGCCGTCTTCGGGGAGGGCATGCCGCCCGGCTCCGCCACGGAGGAGCATCACTGAGAAGCCGGCGCGCTGGCGACGGGAGGCACCCGGCAGGAGGCGGCCGTGCTGTGAGCGCGGCTCTGTGGACGCCCTTTGTGGCGCGGCCCACACCCCCTATGCTGGGCGGGTACCCCCGGGCGCTGTCGCCCTGACCTCCTCGAAGGGGATCCCTCATGTCTGCACCTCCTCGGCTCCGCCGCATCGCCACTGTCCTTTTCCTCCCGTTCCTTCTCCTCGTCGCGGGATGCGGGAAAGCTGATATCGACTTCGAGATCCTCGACGCGGAGACGGTCCGGGTCACCGCGGATCTGGCCGTGGACAAGGAGTTCGCTGATTCGATGGGGCTGCTGACCGCCGGGGATGATCTGTGCACCCTGGCGGAGGAGGACGTGAGCGGCGACGCCCCGGATGACCTCACCACCGAGGCGTACGACACCGACACCCAGTACGGGTGCCGGGTGAGCGGCACGAGCTCGACCGAGGACATGGGTGAGACCTTCGATCTGACGGTGGAGGGCGACCGGTACCACCTGGTGATGGAGGGTGACCCCGGGGCAGGCTTCTCCGGCCTGGGCGGGATGGGCATGGGCGATCCCGACATCACCATCACGTACACGTTCCCCGGGCCGGTGGTCTCCTCCGCGACCGGCCGTATCGACGGCAACTCGGTGCACTTCGAGGGGAT
>JAUNUA010000249.1 GCA_030538435.1 Brachybacterium sp. | reverse complement strand
CGCCACGGTGAGGACTTCTCCCCGAGGGACTCCCCGGCCTTCGCCATCTGCTTCGCACGCAGGACGCGCAGTGCGCCGACGCTGCGCAGTACCCGGAACAGCTGCAGCGGACCGATGCTGAAGATGACCGCCAGGATGCCTCCGGCCGTCAGCCCGACCAGCCACCAGTTGCGGCGCAGCCAGGCGATCTTCTCCGGCGAGGCGAGGAAGAGGATCAGGGTCTCGGCGACCAGCACTACCGACACCGCGTACAGGCCGATGTGCCCGATCTCCTCCCACGGCTCGTCCAGCAGCGTCATGAAGACCGCGGGCACCGAGACCAGGGCGGCGATCAGCACGGGCCAGGCGAGGCGCGTCTCCCACTTCTCCTGCACCGCAGTCCGCTGGTCCTCATCACCACGCCCGAGGGCGGTGTCCTTGAGCTCCTTCGCTTCCTCGGGACCGCGGTCGACAGCCTCTTTCGCACGCGAGCGTGCGTCATCGCCGGTCTGGCCGGATGGGGAGGAGGGCACGCCTCCACGATAGCGATGATGTGCCGTGCGAGTCCGAGGAGCCCGCACTGCGGTCCGGGCGTCGCCAGTCCCGCTGTACCGACGCCTCGTAGTGTGGGTGCCACCGCGCAATCACCGGAGCGGTGACCCGATCCGTGAGCGGAGGCGACCATCGTGCAAGAACCGACGGGCCCGACGGCCGGGCGACGGCGACGTCGTGTGCCCCCGGTGGCACTCCTGGCACTCGCGGCCGGGATGCAGCATCTGCTCGGTCGGAGGCACCGGGTGACCGTGGCCTCCGGCGTGATCGCCGCCCTCGTCGGGGCGGGAGCGGGGTGTCTGCTCGGTGCGTCGATCAGGCGCTTCCAGCGGGAGAAGACTACCGTGAACCCCGTCACCGTGGGGGCAACGTCGCTGGTGACGGCCGGTCCAAACAGCTTGACCCGCAACCCCATGTACGTGGGAATGGCGGGTCTGCTCCTCGCGCACGCGATCGCACGGCGCTCGTGGCATGCGCTCATCCCGGCGACCGCGTTCGTTCTCGCGATCGACCGAGGGCAGGTCCCGGCTGAGGAGGCGGTGCTGCGTGAGCGTTTCGGTGCCGCGTTTGATGATTACGCCCGACGAGTGCCGCGCTGGATCGACCATCGTTCCCTGCTCCGGAGCTCCGTTCGCCGCGCACAGTGAGCCCTCTACCGAGATCATGACCCAGCGCGGATCGACACGCTCACCAGGCGTCGGGGCCGGGACGGCGACGCAGGTGCTTCCTCGCGCCTCGCCGTTTCTTCCCCTCCAGGCGACGCTGCTGGGATCCGCGAGTGGGTCGCGTCGCTCGCCGGTGGACGCGCGGAGTGAGCGCCTCCCGTAGCATCGCCGCCAACCGTTCGCGCGCGGCACGACGGTTTCGGTACTGGGAGCGGTGCTCAGACGCGCTGACAGTGAGGACCGTCCCGGTGAGTCGGCCGGCGAGGCGGGCGAGAACCCGCTCGCGCTGGGTCGTGGTGAGCGCGTCAGTGGTGCCCAGATCAACGCTCAGCTGCACACGCGAGTCAGTGGTGTTCACGCCCTGACCGCCGGGACCGGAGGAGTGGGAGAACTGCTCGGTCAGCTCGCGCGACCGAATGAGAAGACCCCGGGGTGCGCCGGGGCCCGGGGGCACCACGAGGCCGATGTCCACCGGACCAGTCTCCCTCATCGAAGGACAGCCCGATGGCGCCATGATCCACGCTGGCCCTGGCGACGTGTCTCAAGGCCGGGTAGTCGGTCAGGATCTGGCGTCCTCGCGTGACGACTTCGCGAGGCGCTCGACGAGGTCCTCAGGGATGGGTCTGCTCGGGGTAAAAGTGATACCGGTCTTCGTGGACTTGAGGCCCGCCGCGGCGATCTCGTCGGCGTGGGTGGCGATGGCGTTCGACGACAGATACAGCCCGCACTGACGACGGAACGCGGCATACCCGGCGACGACCGTGCCGTCGATCGCGAATCCCGGCATGTGGTACTTCACGACCTCCTCCGCGTCGGGCAGGACCCGAGCAAGCGTGGCGCGCAGACGGTGGAGAGCCGGTCGGAAGTTCTCTGGTGCCGCGTCGATGTACGCGTCGTGATCGGACGGTGCGGTCATGTCGGTGGCCTCCCTCTGGCAGCCCGGAACTCACGTCCCATCCTGCCCCACGCCGCAGTTGCGAACATCGCCTCGGACGTGTCGCCCCCGGCCTGGGGCGGAGTCGCGGGTCAGCGTGCTGCCGCTTCCAACTGGGCGAGGTCCAGCTTCACCTGCTGCATGAGTTCACGCGTGACGGCCTCGGCGTGGGGCCCGGAGAGCAGGTCGTTCAGCTGGCGGGGGATGACCTGCCACGACAGTCCGAACCGATCCACGCACCAGCCGCATTGCGACTCCCGGCCGCCATCGGCGATCAGTGCCTCCCAGAGTCGGTCGATCTCCCCCTGGGAGTCCACCGTCACCACTATCGACACCGCTTCGGACAGCGGGAACGCGGGCCCGCCGTTCAGCAGCGTGTACGGCACACCGGCGAGCTCGAGGTCCACCGTCAATGGCTGACCGGTCATGTCCGGGCCGTCCGGCGGGCCACCACCGGCTTCGTACACGCTGCGATGGGTGATCCGGGAATTCGGGAGCAGCGACACGTAGAACTCCGCTGCCTCGTCGATCCTGCCGTCGAACCACAAGCAGGTCTGCACGCTCGTCATGGGGACATCATCCTCCGTTACGGGCATCGAGGGAACACCCCCGATGGGCGCCGCGACGGTCCATCGATCAGGCCTCGACTCTGCTGGTACGCGGTGGCACGATGGGTGAGACGAAGCTGCAGCCTCACGAGAGGTGGCGACCATGGACATGCTGTTCAGTGACGAGATAGCGGCGTCGAACCTGACCGATTGGCGAAAGCTCGCCCAGGGGCTGCACGCGCGGTACCTCCTGGACGACTTCCAGTCGGGCATCGAATTCCTCGCCGCCGTAGGCCGAGCAGGAAGGGACACCGGCCACTACCCGAGCGCCACGGTCGCTGCAGGTCACGTGGATCTGACGCTCATGAGCGAGAACGCGATCTACCGCGAGCAGGACGGCACCGAGCACGTCGTCCAATGGGTGACGCAAAAGGACATCGATCTCGCTCGGCTCATCACCGAGATCGCGGAAGCGCAGGGCCTCGTCCCCGACCCGCGGTCCGTCGCGATGTTCGAGATGGGTGTGGATGCCACCGACTCCGCCGCCATCGCCCCGTTCTGGGCCGCGCTGCTCACCGGCGATCCCTCCTCCCAGGGGCGTGGGACCCCCGGCGACGAGATCCGCGATGCCACCGGCCGAGTCCCTCATCTGTGGTTCGGGGACCTCGACGACCGGTCGTCGCGCGGCGGGCGCGTCCCCGTGGAGGGGGACGTCGGGGGCGCGGTCGTCGAAGAGAGGGTCGCCCGGGCCCTCGCGGCCGGCGGGACCGTCGTCGA
>JAUNUA010000248.1 GCA_030538435.1 Brachybacterium sp. | reverse complement strand
AGCCGGACGTCGTCCATGAGGACGAGTCTGACACGGCACGAAGGCGCGGGACACGACGGATGTGTGCGCAGCGGACGGGCGTGCTGCCCGCGGTGGTACGGACGACGACGGGGCCGGGAGCGGCGTGCGCTCCCGGCCCCGTCCGGTGATCTCGTGCTACGGCTCAGACGCCCCGCGGGGCATCCGGGTCCTCACCCCGGTGGGTGCGGTCGTCCTGCTGCCCACCCTCGGCGTGGGGATCCGAGGAGAAGGTCAGCGGACCGTCGGAGTCACGGCGTCGGTCGTCGGCTCCGTCGTGCCGGTCGGCGCCGAGCCCGCCGCGGTCGTCACGGCCGTCACGGTCCCGGAGGCCACCGTCACGGTCATCACCCAGGTGCTGAGCCTCGAGGTCATCGCGGCTCTGGTGAAGACCGCCGTTACGGTCGTCGCGGTCCCGGAGGACCCCGTCGTGGTCGCCACGGTCGGCGCGACGCCCGTCGCGCTCGGTGGTGTCCGGGCCGGGGTTGCCCTGCTGCGCATCGTGGCCGAGGCGATCGCGGTCATCGTGATCGTGCCGGTCGTGGCGATCATCCTGGCCGAGGCGGTCGTCATGCTCGCGCCGGTCGTGCTGGTCGTGGCGGTCATCGCGGCCGAGGCGGTCGTCATGCTCGCGCCGGTCGTGGCCGCCGGGGCGGCCGTCCGCGGTGCCCCCCCGGTGCGCACGTCTCGTGGGCGGCTCGGGCGCCGGGGCGCGGGGGGGGCCGGCCCCCGCGCCCGCCGCCGCACCCGCACCCGCGGCAGCACCGGACCGGTCGGCCCGGCGGCCGTGCTGGGAGGCGCCATCGGGATCGAGCTGGTCCGCCTCACGCAGGCGACCGTCGATGTCCGAGCGGCCCTCCTGAGCAGCCTTCTCGTCCTCGCGTGCCTTCTGCTCGACTCGGTCGGCCTGCAGGCGGGCCTCGTCGGCCTCCAGCGAGGACTTGCGCGCCTGAATCTCCTTCTCGCGCACGGACAGGGCATCCCGATCGGCCTGCTCGCGCAGCTCAGCCGCCCGGCGGCGGTCCTCCTCCTGCTGGGCGGCCTTGCGTCGACCCGAGACGACGACGCCGATGATGATCAGAATGATGATGAGCACGGCGACGCCGATGGCCACCGGTATCACCCAATCGGGCAGGTTGTTCATGTCCACGGGAACTCCTTGTCTGTCGCCGCAAGCGCCGAGGAGGGATCCGGGGCGGGCCCGCGACGCGGGGTGGGATGCCCCGATTCCACCAGAGGACGGTGCTCCGCGCCACAACCTCAGCCGTGTCGGACCCGCCGGTAGGGTAGTGCGCCGTGACCACACCGCACGCACCCGGCGCCGACATCGAGCCCGACCTCACCCCTGACGACGCCCCGCTCGGCCGGCTCGTCGACGATTCCCGGCGGGTGCTGGTGGCCCTGCTCCAGGGCCCCTACCTGGACGGTCGGAAGGATCAGGGGCGGTACGTCCAGCTGATGCGCGACCGCGCCTCGATCGAGCAGAGGCTGGCGGACCTCTTTCTCGAGCTTGTGGTCGATGACGACGCCCAGGTCGCCTTCGTTCGCCAAAGTGAGGATGACCCCGACGCGCCGAAGCTGCTGCGCCGCCTGACCGGCATGAACCGCCTGGACTCCGTCGTGCTCCTGGTGCTGCGCCAGCATCTCCTCACGCAGTCAGGGCGCGGGCAGCGGGCCGTGGTCTCCGAGGCCGAGATCCAGCAGAGCCTCGCGGCCTACCGGCGCACCCACTCCACCGACGAGGCCGGCTTCGCCAAGGAGGTCCGCTCCAGCGTCGCCAAGATCCAGCGCGCCGGGCTCCTGGACGAGCAGGGCGACCATTACGAGGTCTCCCCGGTGCTGCGCCTGATGATCGATCCGGACACCGCGCGCGAGTTCATCCGGCTCTACCGCGAGGCCGGCGCCGAGCTCACCACCCCGGACGATCTCCCGGAGCGCGACGGGATCGAGGAGACGGGCGCCGAGGACGGGGACGGCTGACCAGAGGGCCGGGCGCGTTCCGGCCGTCACACATCGACATCAAAGTTCCACCTATGGACGCCATTAGGTCATGATGGGTCAATGATCCTCACCGGCCTCCTCGTCGGCGCTGCCCTCGGATATGTCCTGCAGCGCGCCCGCTTCTGCGTCACCGGCGCCTTCCGCGACCTCTACATGACGCGCTCAACCCGCTACTTCACCCCCTTCCTGCTCGCGATCGCCATTCAGGCGATCGGTGTCGCACTCCTGACCGGCTGGGGTGTCCTGGCCCCCGAGGCCGCCGGATTCGCCCCCGCCGCGGTTATCGGCGGCGGGCTCCTCTTCGGCCTCGGGATCGTGCTCGCCGGTGGCTGCGCCACCGGAACCTACTACCGCGCCGGCGAGGGCCTGGTGGGCTCCTGGCTCGCGCTCATCACCTACGCGCTGTTCGCCTCCATCATGAAGAACGGCCCGCTCGGGGAGTTCACCGAGTCCGCCCGCTCCGCGACCATCGGCCAGACCACCATCCAGGACACCCTGGGCGTGAGCGTCTGGGTCCCGATCATCGTGTTCAGCGGCCTCGTCGCCGCGCTCGTCGTGCGGGATGTGCGCCGCGGACGGGGCCGGCCGCGCGTCGCAGCCCTGCCCGCCCGCCGCACGGGCCTTGGCCACTACCTCGCAGACATCCCCTGGTCGCCGTGGGTCGGGGGCATCCTGGTGGGCTTCATCGCCATCATCGCCTGGGTCACCTCGACCGCGTCGGGCCGCAACGGGGGGCTCGGCATCACCACCCCCTCCGCCAATCTCGTCAGCTTTCTCGGCACGGGGGACATCACCCTGGTGAACTGGTCGGTCTACTTGGTGATCGGGATCCTGCTGGGCTCCTTCGCTGCGGCGAAGCTCTCCGGCGAGTTCCGCTGGCGCGTCCCCAGCACCCGCATCCTCGGCCAGAGCACCCTGGGTGGCGCCATCATGGGCATCGGTGCAGCCCTCGCCGGCGGCTGCACGATCGGCAACGCCCTGGTGGAGACCTCCCTGTTCAGCTACCAGGGCTGGGTGTCCTTCGGCGCGATGCTGCTCGGCACCTGGATCGCCGCCTACGTCCTGCTGGTGCGTCCGCAGCGCCGTGCCGCGGCGAACCGACCGGCGCCCGTCCTCACTCCGGCCGCCTGACCACTCGACGTCGGCACCGATCTACCCCGCTAGCACCCCACCATCACCCCACGACCTGAGGAGAAGCCCCATGGCCACCTACACCCTCGCCACGAACGGCGCCGTCTGCCCCTTCCCGCTGATCGATGCCAAGGAGGCCATCGCCCAGATCGAGACCGGTGACGATCTCGTCATCGGCTTCGACTGCACCCAGGCCACCGAGGCCATCCCGCAGTGGGCCGCGCAGGCCGGCCACGACGTCGTCCACTTCGACCGCACCGGCGACGCCGGTTGGACCATCACCGTCCGCAAGGGCGCCTGAGCCAAGTCCGCCTCTCGGCG
>JAUNUA010000008.1 GCA_030538435.1 Brachybacterium sp. | reverse complement strand
GATCGCAACGAGATGCGCGCCGTCGCCCGGGTCGTCGACGGCGAGGGGGGTACCGCGTCGGCGCTGGAGGAGAACTATCTGCGACTCACCCGCCACGCCCGCACGATCGCCGAGCACCACATCTTCGGGGAGTGAGCGGGCCCGACGTGAGACGTGCCGCCCCGGGTGACCGTCGGTCCGCTTCCTCCCGGGCGCCGGGAGCATCGCGTCGTAGTCTGGGGCGGACGCGCCGCGTGCGCCGTCCCCGACACTGCATCATCCAGGAGCCGACCCACTCGTCATGACCACCCCCACGCTGAGCGCGGACACGAAGCGCGGCCGCATGTACCGCTTGGAGCCGGACGGTCCTCTGGTCTATCCCTCGATCACCACGGTCGCGGGGATGCGCGCCAAGGACCATCTGCAGGGCTGGTACGCGAGCATGGCCTCGAAACGGGCACTGGAGATGTATGCGTGGCTGGACCGGAACCCGGGGCGCGCGCAGGCGGAGATTTCGCGTGTCGCGCGGGACAAGTGGGGCAGCCAGAAGCGTATCGCCGCCGCGGCGGAGGACTACACACGCACCGCCGCGGACTTCGGCACCCTCGTCCACGCGGTCTGCGAGACGTGGGGGAGGAGCGGGGAGCGGCCGAGCCGCGCCGATGTCGCCGAGATCGTCCAGCAGATGCGCAGCACCGGAGGATGCTTCGCCGTCGAGCGGGACCTGGATGCGCTGCTGGATCGGGCCGCCGTCCGGCTCGACGGCTACGCGGCATTCCTGGACGCCTACCAGCCGGAGTTCCTGGAGGTCGAGCAGACCGTCGTGAACCACACCGTCGGCTACGCGGGCACCACCGACGCCGTCGTCCGGATCGGCGGATCCCTGCTCTCCGCCGACATCAAGACCTCCAAGAAGGTCCGCGGGGACTACGCCCTGCAGGGCGTGGCGGTGCTGAACGCCGAGCAGCTTCTCGACGATGACGGCACCACGCGGGAGATGCCGGAGCTGACCGGGGCGTTCGTCATCCACCTGCCGGAGGCCGGGGGCTTCCAGGCGGTGCCGCTGCGCACGACCGAGGCAGAGTTCGAGGTGTTCCGCGCGCTGAAGTCCGTGTGGTCCTTCGAGGCGGAGGATTGCGCGCTCGACGCGGCCGCGGACCCCAAGGCGCTGCTGCTCAGCCTGCTGAAGTCCAAGGGCGGGCTCGACGCCCTCCGCTGAGGGGCCTTCGCCGCGCCGCACTCCTCAGGCCCGTAGGGCGCGCGCAAGGTCCAGCGCAGCCTCCCGCCACCGCGGTCTCAGTGCGTACACGCAGGTCAGACGCGTGAGGGTGGCGTTCTCGTAGACCATGAGCGACTCCCGGGGGATTCCCAGCTCCGTGGTCGCACGGTCGATGGCGATGTGCGCCTGAGCGGTCTGCGTCGCGGTCCACAGCCCCTGGCGGCGCCTCCAGGTGGCATGAGCTCGGAGATTGCCCGCGTCCAGCGCCGGATCGCCCAGGCAGCACGTGTCCACGTCCAGCAGTCCCGGCCCCACCGCGGGATCCCAGAGGATCTGCTTGTCGTGCAGGTCCCGATGGATGAGGACCAGATCGGGGCTCCGGGGCAGTGAGGCGAGCTGGGCGCTGGCACGCTCGATCGCGGACGCGCGCACCGCGGCCCCGTCGGGGTCCGCGGCCTCCGCCCGTCGCTGCCACGTGCGGAGCACCCCGGTCTCCTCCTCGGGGCCGTGCACCGTCCCCTCAGGGAGGGTGGAACGCGAGGCGAGGACTGACCGCACCCAGGCGTCCGCGGTGGCCTCCCAGGCGCGCTCCCACTGGCCGTCGTCGGTGGGAAGGCCCTCGTGCAGCGGCTGCCCCGACAGGGCGGAGAAGGTGAGGCTCTCTGGTTCGGCCCGCACCACCTGCGGGGTGCGGAAGCCCGACTCGAAGGCGACGGCCCGCTCGAGGGCACGCCGAGCGCGCTCGGTGCGGCCCCGGCTCGCGACCTTCACGAACAGCTGCTGCCCCGTGCTGTCGTGGACGCGCAGTACGGCCCGCCGGCCCGGACGGTGGGACACCGGCACCGCCCCTGGATGCTCCTCCAGGGCGGCCTGCAGGGGAGGGAGGGTCTCGTCGGTCGCGGCGTCCAGGACGGATCGCGCGTGGTCCAGGCGTCGCTCGACGCCGGCGAACCACTGCGGGTCGTGGCGGCGCAGGGGGTCCAGCGCCGCAGCGAGCAGCGCTCGGGCGATCCAGGCCGCCAGTGCGGCGGGGGGCGGCAGCGGCTGGTGGTGGGCGTAGGCGGTCAGGAAGGGTGTCACCAGATGCTCCGCCGAGCCGATCTGACAGGCCGCGATCCAGGAACCCAGGTCCGCGCCGGCGGGTCCGCGTCCCGAGCGGTCCAGGTCGACCACCCTGATGCCTTGCTCCGCGGCATCACCGACCAGCACCTGGTCCGGGGAGAGGTCCCCGTGGATCAGCGTGTGCGGGGCGTGGTAGGGAAGTGCTGCTCGGATGTCCCCGACCAGCTCCTGGATCCCGCGCGCTCGCTCCGGGAGCAGCTGCTGCAGGACGTCGGTGCGGGGGATCATCCGGCCGATCCGCGCCGCCGGCACGGCGGTGTCCGATCCGGACCGGCGGGTATCGGCTGCCACGGCCGGTCCCGCGTGCAGGCGTCCGATGGCGTCGCCGGCCTCGCGGGCGGCCGCGAGAGCGGCAGGTCCCGCGGGCAGCGCGGCGAGGTTCGTGCGTCCCCACCGCGCCCCGATGAGGACCCGGGACCGTCCCTTCCAGCGGCGCATCGGCAGGACAGGCAGGGCCCGCTCGTGCCACAGCGCGCCGATGCGCTCGAGATCGTCGAGGGGGCGGGCCGCCACGCGCAGCACCTGCTCGCTGCCCGGGAGGGCAAGCAGCAGGTGCCGCCCCGGGTTGTAGCTGAGGACCTCCGGGGTTTCGTCCGGGCCCAGTCGCCGGAGCAGACGGTGGACCTCCCGTCCCAGTCGAGGATCGCTGTCGATCCCCCCGGTCAGCAGGAATGGCCCCTTGAGAGGGTCGGTGGTGTGCTCGCGGACCCGCGCACCGTCCTTCGCCGCGCGGGCCAGGATGCCCTCGCGCTTGTCACGGGAGGCGACCAGCAGGACCCATCCGAGGTCGGCGGGCTGGACCGGACCGCTGTCGCCACGTCCCGTCATGGCCCCGTCGGCGCGGTGGGAGATGCACAGCGAGGACTCGGGTTTTATCCGGGCCCGGTCCGCTGCCACCGGCCGACCGATCACGGCGGAGAGACACTCGGGGTCCAGCAGACGCTCGGCGTCCGGCAGGGCGACCAGCGACCGGAGCCGCTGGCGCAGGTCCTGCGGGTCCGTCACCGCGGGCGCCGGTGCGGCCACGGCGGCAGAGATCATGAGGTGAGCTCCTGCTGGCGCTCGCGGATGCGCTGCTCGAGGATCCAGCGGGAGTAGTAGGAGTCCGGATCGGCGGACAGCTCCTCCGGGGCGCCGTCCTCGAGGATGCGGCCATCCTCGCGCCACAGGACCCGGGCCAGCCCCGCCACGGCCGAGGCGTCATGCGTGATGCTGATGGTGGTGCGGGAGCGCGACAGCTCCCGCAGCGACGCGGTCACCAGCGACCGCGAGGCCGGATCCAGGCCCGTGGTGGCCTCATCGAACACGACCACGGGAGCCTCGCGGATCATGGCCCGGGCGATCGCGATCCGCTGTCGTTGCCCACCGGAGAGCGTGTCCCCCCGGTTGCCCAGCACGGTGTCGTAGCCCTGCGGCAGGTCTGCGATGAAAGCGTGCGCCCCGGCGCGGACAGCGGCCTCCTCGATCTCGGCATCGGTGGCATCGTCCCGGCCGAAGCGGATGTTCTCCCGCACGGAGGTCGAGAAGAGCACGGACTCCTGCGGGAGGATCGCCACGTGGCGCCGCAGGTCCTCGAGCCGGACAGAGCGGGTGTCGTATCCACCCACCCGGATCCTCCCGGTGCGCGGTTCGGCCAGGCGCAGCAGATAGGACACCAGAGTCGACTTGCCGCCTCCCGAGGGCCCGAGGATGCCGACGTGCTGTCCGGCCGGGATGCGCAGATTCAGACCGTCGAACAGCGCCCGGCCGTGCCCGTCCGGGGAGAGGATCGAGGAGAACTCGACCGTGCCGTCGACCTCGCGCATAGCGACGGGACGTTCCGGATCGGCGATCTCCACCTGCTCGTCCAGGAGATCGGCGATGCGTTCGCCGGACGCCGTGGCGCGCGCGATCCGACCGGTGTACTTGGCCATGTCCCGCAGCGGTTTCATGGCGATCTTGAGGTACATCAGGAACAGCACCAGGTCGCCGGGGGTCATGGAGGAGCGCAGCACCTGCAGGCTGCCCACCAGCAGCACCACGGCCTGGGCGATCCCGACGAGGACGTCGGTGGAGCGTTCGAGCGCAGCCGCCAGGCGCTTGGCCTTCACCCCGGCGCGCATCGCCTTCTCGTTGCCGCCGGCGAACTGGTGGGCGACGGTGCTCTCCAGGTTGTAGGACTGCACGACGCGGATCGCGCCCAGGGCCTCCGCGGCGGCGCCGACCAGGGATCCCTCGCCCTTGCGGGTCGAGCGGGAGGCGGAGACGATCTTGGGGGAGGAGCGGCGGGACAGCAGCAGGTATCCGGCCGCAGCTGCCGCCACCACGGCACTGAGCAGCGGCTCCAGGACCACCATGACACCCAGCAGCACGACCAGGGTGATGACGTTGCCGACCAGGGGAAGACCGGCGGTGACGGCCACGTCCTGCAGGCGGCCGACATCCCCCACCAGGCGTTGGGAGGTGTCCCCCACCGAGGCCCGGGAGTGGTAGCGCAGGGAGAGCGACTGCACGTGGTCGAACACGCGGGTGCGCAGTTCGGTCGCGATGCGGGCACCCACCTTGGCGAAGGACACGGTGGCGAGGAAGTTGGAGATCGCCCGTCCGCCGATGATGACCACGAGGCCGAGGGCGGCGGCGATCACGGTGGCGCGCACGTCCAGCCCGAACGGCATGTCCTGGGGGATGTCCGCCCCGAGAGCGGTCGTGACGGCGTCCACCGCGTACTTCACCGGCCACGGCTCGAGCACCCGGAACAGGACGTCCGCCAGCAGGGCGACCATCCCGAGCAGGCACAGCAGGAGGTGGCGCGGCACATGGGGCGCGATGATATGCAGGGTGCGGCGCAGCGCCGAGGGATCCAGGCGGTCCTTGGAGGAGCGTGCCATCAGCTGCCCCCGCTCGCGACGGATACGGCATCGCGCGTCGCCGCCTGGTCCGTGAGCGCTCCCTGCAGCAGCTCGCGGCAGCGGATCCGCCAGTCGTGGCCGGTCACCGCGGCCTCCCGACCGGCGGCTCCCAGCAGGGCCCGCTCGGCCGGATCAGCCACGAGGGCGTCCAGGGCCGATGCCAGGGCATCGACGTCGCCGGGTGGCACCAGACGGCCGAGTCGCCCGTGCTGCAGGATCTCCGGGATGGCGCCGATCGCGGAAGCAACCACCGGAAGGCCCGCCGCGAGGTACTCGTACACCTTCAGCGGGGAGAAGTAGTGGTCCCCCGGCGGGTAGGGGGCGCAGGCGATGTCCAGGCGGTGCAGGACGCCGGGCACCTTCTCCGGAGGCACCGCGCCGTGGAAGCGGATCCTGCTGCCCAGGCGCAGGTCAGCGGCGAGCTCCTCGAGAGCGCTCTGCTCGGGACCGGTGCCGCACACCTCCAGGGTCAGGTCACCGCGGGTGCGGGCGAGGGCCTGGACCAGCACGTCGGTCCCGTGCCAGGGCTTGAGCGTCCCGACGAATCCCACCGTCACCGGTGCCCGGTGGCCCGGCGACGGGTGCCGTGGGGACCGCGCGGGCGAGGGGGTGATGCGTGCGGTGTTCACCCCGTTGGGGGTGACCTGCAGGCGATCCGGAACGGCCCCGTGCTGCAGGGCCCAGGCGGCGACCTGTCCGCTGACACAGGAGACCAGGGAGGCTCCCTGCAGCTGGGCGACGGTGGCGCTGATCGCTCCGGCCTCGTCGGCGAGGCTGCGGTGCCGGCGTTGTTCGTCGACGAGAGGGGCGTTGACCTCGAGGATGGAGGGGATGCGCCCAGCCAGCCGTGCGGCGGTGTCGGCGAACAGGGAGTAGCGCTCGTAGACCAGGTCGAATCCGCCGCCCGCGATCCGCTGCGCGATCTCGGCGGAGGCGGCGGCAACCGCACGCTCCCGTTCCGGTCCCCGTCCGCGGGGCAGCACGATCCGCTGCACGTCGAGGTCCGCGAGATCGGCGGGGACGTGGTCGTCGGTGCGGGTGCAGAACACGGTGACGCGGTGGCCGTCGGCTCGCAGGGCACGCACCACCTCCTGCACGTGCACGGAGGCGCCCTTGGTGCCGAACACCCCGATCCCGGGATCCGCCAGGACGTAGGCGATGCTCAGGGCGGTCATCGGGAGCCTCCTGCGGTGTGGGTGACGAGATCGCGCAGCGCGCCGGCCTGTCGGCGGCCGTCGAAGTAGGCGGTGACGAGGGCGCGGGCCGCATCGGTGCAGGCGGCAACCGCCTGGTGCTGGTCGCAGGCCTCGGCTATCGCGGCCGTGAGTGCCGCAGTGTCCCCGGCGGGCACCAGACGTCCCGTCTCGCCGTCCCGGACGACCTCGCCGACAGCGGTGACATCCGCGGCGATGCAGGGGATGCCGCTCGCCATGGCCTCCAGCAGGACGGTGGGCAGGCCGTCGGCGTTGCCGTCCTCGGCAATAACGAAGGGGGCGACGAACAGGTCCGCCGCGGCAAGCAGCCCGCGCACTTCCTCCTGGGTGCGCGGACCCAGCAGCCGCACGTGCGCATCCAGTCCGTGCTGGCGGATCCGCTCGGTGAGCTGCTCGTGGAGGGGTCCGTCGCCGACGACGTCGGCCTGCACGTCCCGTCCCTCGGCGCGCAGCGCGGCGACCGCATCGACGAGATGGACGAATCCCTTCTTCTCCACCAGGCGCCCCACCCCGAGCAGTCGGATGGGACCGGTGGTCGGCCCGGCAGGGCGTGGCGTGTAGGGGAAGCGGTCGATCTCCAGGCCGTTGCGGACCAGGTGCAGCCGGGAGGTGTCCTTCGTCCCGAAGCGCGAGCGCAGGTGGCGCAGGTTGTAGTCGCTGATGGTGATGGCGTGGTGGGCGTCGCGCAGCTTGCTGCGCAGGTCCTCCTCCTGCACGTCGTCGTGGAAGATGTCCTTGGCGTGGGCGGTGAAGGAGTAGGGGATGCCGGCGACCAGGGAGGCGAGGCGGGCGACCGTGGTGGCCATCGAGGCGAAGTGGGCGTGCAGGTGGGTGACGCCGTCCTCTCGCGCCAGCCGCGCGACCGTGAGGGCCTGCTCGGCGTCGTCGACGGAGGCTGCCAGCAGCTCGTCCAGATGCCGGGAGGATCCTTCGGCGAGGCGAGGGTCTGCGGCTGCCTGACCCCAGCTCTCCCACAGGCGTCGGGGGCTGGAGGCCCGGCCCACCTGCACCACGGGGGCGCGGACCCGGGCAAGTTCGGGGTGGAAACGGGCATCCACCGGGGGCCGCAAGGAGTAGATGACGATGTCTTCCCCGGCGGCTTCGCGGGCGAGGATCTCCGAGACGATGAAGGTCTCGGAGAACCGCGGGTACATCTTCAGGACATAGGCGATGCGGGGCGTGTCAGACGGCATGCGGAAGCTCCTTGGGCGTGGGGCGGGCAACGGAGGACAGCAGCCGCGCCGCCAGGTGGGGGACGACCGAGAGCCCGTCGAGGTCGATTCCGCTGCGATCGGTGCGGCCGGTCACTGCGCGGTCCCACCAGCAGCCGATGGCGCGGGGGGTGATGCGCTCGGCCTCGCGGGTGTCGATCGCGCCGCGGGCGGCCAGTGCGGCGGCGCGGCGGGGCTGCTCCTGGCGCCGCTGGGCGCGAGGCACCACCAGCGCGGGGGTGTCGGTGGTCATGACCTCGGCCAGCGTGTTGTAGCCGCCCATGCACACGACCGCGGCGGCGTCACGGATCAGTTCCGGGACGTCCTTCGCGCTGCGGATCACGGTCATGGCCCCTGCGGAGTCGTCGGCCTGCGCGCGCAGATCCTGCAGGTCCGTCTCGGGCATCTGCGGTCCGGTGATCAGCAGGTGGCGGTGACCGGCGGGAAGCGGTGCGCGGGCGGCGGCGCGGGCGAGACCGGCCCCGTCGGAGCCGCCGCCGAGCACGGTCAGGACGTAGGGGCGGGGTGGCTTCGGAGCGGAGCCGGAGGTCTGGACGGCTCGTCCCGGAGGGCGACCGTGGCCGAGATACCCGGTCGGGGTGGCGAGGCGGGCCAGCGGCCCGGGGAGCTCGCCGGTGCGCCGGGGGTCGTACACGTGGTGGTCGCCGTACACCCATACCGCGTCCAGGTACTCGGCCACTCGCTCGGCACCGCCGAGCTCTCTCCACTCCTCGACAGCGACCCGGGGGGAGTCCAGGACTTCCCGCAGGCCCAGCACCGTGGAGGTGCCGCGGGCACGCAGCGATGCGAGCACCGGCAGCAGCTCCCCGTCGATGCCGAAGGGGTGCCGGTCCACGACCATCAGATCCGGGTCGAAGGCCGTCAGGGCGGCGTTCATGGTGGCGCTGCGCAGATCCCGCAGGTGATCAGCCTCGAGGTCCAGGTGGCGCGGCCGGAAGCCCGCGCCGTCGACCGACCGGGTCATGCCCGGCAGCACCAGCCAGTCCCACCCTTCCGGGAGCGGGTCGCGTCCGGCATCGGGGTGGCCGGCGATCAGCAGACCACGGACCGTGCCGCCCAGCAGGGACGGCAGATGCTCGGCGAAGGCGTAGGCCAGGGCGCGGTTGCGGCGGGCATGGCCGAGGCCGACCGAATCATGGGAGTACAGCGCGATCGCGGCATCCATACGTCCTCCTGCTGCTGTAGACACATCCAGGAGAATGCAGCGTGGCCGTGAAGCGACCATGAGGTGTCGATGAGGACTCTCTCACCGACCGAGGGCGGTCACGGACGCCGCGTCCGACACCTCCCGGCAGTCCACTGCACGACAATGCCCGATCGCGGTTCCATCCGGGATCGGATGGAACCGCGATCGGGCATTGTCGCCGGTTATCGCTGACCCGAGGGCCACCACTCGGAGGTGACGCCCGCTAGTGCCGGCTCTGCCGGCTCAGATGTCGTAGTACAGCTCGAACTCGTGCGGGTGGGGGCGCAGGCGGAACGGATCGATCTCGTTCTCCCGCTTGTACTGGATCCAGGTCTGGATCAGGTCCTCGGGGAACACGTCACCCTCGGTGAGGTAGTCGTGGTCGGCCTCCAGCGCGTCCAGCGCCTCCTCCAGCGAGGCGGGAAGCTTCTTGATCTGGGAGTGCTCCTCCGGGGGCAGCTCGTACAGGTCCTTGTCGATCGGCTCCGGCGGCTCGATGCGGTTGCGGATCCCGTCGAGCCCGGCCATCAGCTGCGCCGAGAACGACAGGTACGGGTTCGCCGAGGGGTCCGGGGCGCGGAACTCGATGCGCTTGGCCTTCGGGGAGATACCGGTCACGGGGATGCGGATGCAGGCGGAGCGGTTGCGCGCCGAGTAGACCATGTTCACCGGCGCCTCGAAGCCCGGCACCAGGCGCTTGTAGGAGTTCACCGTGGGGTTGGTGAACGCCGTCAGCGAGGAGGCGTGCTCGATGATGCCGCCGATGTACCAGCGGGCGGTATCGGACAGGCCGCCGTAGCCGCTCTCGTCGTAGAACAGCGGCTCGCCGTTCTTCCACAGCGACTGGTGGGTGTGCATGCCCGAACCGTTGTCGCCGTACAGGGGCTTCGGCATGAAGGTGGCGGTCTTGCCGTTCTCCCAGCAGACGTTCTTCACGACGTACTTGAACTTCATGACGTCGTCGGCTGCCTGCAGCATCGTGTTGAAGCGGTAGTTGATCTCCTGCTGACCGGCGGTGCCGACCTCGTGGTGGGCCCGCTCGACCTCCAGACCCACCTCGCCGAGGATCGCGCAGACCTCGTCGCGCAGATCGGCCATCTGGTCGTTGGGCGAGACGGGGAAGTAGCCGCCCTTCATGCGGGTCTTGTACCCGAGGTTGCCGCCGTACTCGGACTCGTCGCGGTCGGTGTTCCACACCGCCTCATCGGAGTCGATGCGGTAGAAGCCCTCATTGGTGGAGGTCTTGAAGCGCACATCGTCGAAGATGTAGAACTCGGCCTCGGCCGCGAAGTTCGCGGTGTCGGCGATACCGGTGGAGGCCATGTACTCCTCCGCCTTCTGGGCGACGGTGCGGGGGTCGCGGGAGTACGGCTCGTCGGTGAACGGGTCGACGATCGAGAAGTTGATGATGAGCGTCTTGCGTGCCCGGAACGGGTCGATGTACGCCGTCTCGAGGTCGGGGATGAGCTTCATGTCCGACTCGTGGATGGCCTGGAAGCCGCGGATCGAGGACCCGTCGAACATCTGGCCGGTCTTGATCGCTTCCTCGTCGAACGTGGCAGCCGGAATGTTGAAGTGCTGCATGATGCCGGGAAGATCGATGAAGCGGATGTCGATGAACTCGACGCCCTCTTCCTCGATGTACTTCATGACCTCGCTGGGGCTGCTGAACACATGTCCTCCATCCGCGGGGCAGGATCGCCGCGCGCTCGTATGCGCCGGGCAGGACCAGGCGGACTAGGCCCATCCCGGCAACGTGGTGTGAGTCGCATCCATCATAGGCGCGGCCCGCGGCGGCCCGGTCGAGCGGTCCGCATGTCGCGATGCTCGGTAACGATAGTGTGACGGTCGTGATCGAGCGCAATGACCTGGGGTCCTGGATGGATGGAACCCCGCGCGACCCCGATTACCAGCGCGGTTCCCGGCTGGGTCTGCCGCCGACGGGCAGCGGCTCGGTCGCCGGCTACGGCCGGCGCTTCGGCAGCGTCCTCGGGGACTGGCTACTGTGCCGCGGCGTCGCCTTCGTGGCCTTCGCCGATGACCCGTTGATGGTGCTGTGGCTGTTCATCGGCTTGAACCTCGTGATGCTGACCCTGGTCGGCACCACCATCAGCCAGTACGTGCTGGGTCTGCGCGTGACACCGGTCGTCGGGCGCCGCCCCATGGTGGTGCGAGCCCTGGTGCGGACCGCGATGATCCTGCTGCTGCTGCCGGTGATCTTCGTCGACCGCGACGGGCGCGGGCTGCAGGACGTCCTCTCCGGCACCGCCACCATCCGCCGCTGACACCCTCGGAGCACGCTGTGCAGGCGCGGGGACCCGCGGCCAGCAAGCGCGCGGAACCGCGCCGCCGCGTCAGCGGCCGCGCAGGGCCTTGCGGTTCGGGCGGGCGCGCATCGGGTCGACGCCCTTGGGGATCGCCTGCCGGATCGGACCGGGCATCGCCTGCAGGCGCTTGGAGACCTGCGCGGACTCGTCTCGTGTAAGCCGGTTCTTCATCCGCGTCATATGGTTCGCCAGCCGGTGCAGGGGCACCTCACCCTCGCCGTTGCCGACGATCACCTGGTGGACAGGGACGTTCGGGAGCACCTTGTGCAGGCGGCGTTCCTCCTTGTCCAGCAGGCGCAGCACCGGCGCGGAGCTGCTCTCCGCGACGAGCGCCACCCCGGCACGACCGGAGGCACGGTAGATCATGTCCTGGCTGCGGGGATTCAGCGCCGCCGGCTCCTGCTCGACGTTCCACCCGCGACGGATCGACTGCATCGCCGCCAGCGCCGCACCCTTCTGGCCCTCGATGCGGGCGTACGCCGCGGCTTCGGCCTTGCGCGCGAGGATGAACATGGCGACCAGGATGCCCACCAGCAGACCGATGAACAGTCCGTACCAGGGGCTGGAGAACAGCAGCAGCGTCAGCAGTACGAAACCGACGATCGGCGCGATCAGGCCGATCAGCATGTACGGCAGCGTGGTCCGGTCGGTCGACTGGGTGTACTTGTACACCTCGACCATCTGCTTGATGCGCCCCGGCTTCTTCTGCTTCGGGGTGTCGGCCGACGTGGAGCCGGTGGTCTTCCTGGCCATCATTCTTCGTCTACTCCGTGGTGTGGTCTGTCAGCAGCCGCCGCGGGCGGCCTGACGGCGGGCGACGACGCTCGCCGCCTCCTGGTGGGCGGGCTGTTCCTGGTCGAGGTGCGCGAGGTTCGCGGGGATCGGGCGGCCGAGCTTCTTCATCGCCTGTGCCCAGAGGCGCCCGGCACGGTAGCTGGACCGCACCATCGGGCCGGCCATCACGCCTAGGAACCCGATCTCCTCTGCGCGGCGGGAGAGGTCCAGGAACTCCTCGGGCTTGACCCACCGGTCCACGGGGTGGTGGCGCTTGGAGGGTCGCAGGTACTGGGTGACGGTGATCAGGTCGCAGCCGTGCTCGCGCAGCTGCTGCAGGGCGTCGATGATCTCCTCGGTGGTCTCTCCCATGCCCAGGATCAGGTTGGACTTGGTGATCATCCCGGCGTTCTTCGCGCGAGCGATCACCTCGAGGCTGCGCTCGTACCGGAAGGCGGGTCGGATCTGCTTGAAGATCCGCGGCACCGTCTCGAGGTTGTGGGCGAACACCTCGGGGGAGGCCTCGAACACGGAGTCGAGGGCGGACTCATTGCCCTTGATGTCATCGATCAGGAGCTCTACCCCGGTGCCCGGGTTCATGGAGTGGATCTGCCGACACGTCTCGGCGAACAGCCACGCGGCACCGTCGGGCAGGTCGTCGCGCGCGACGCCGGTGATCGTCGAATAGCGCAGCCCCATGTCCTTCACCGACCGGGCGACCTTCATCGGCTCCGCAGGATCGAGGTCCTGGGGCTTACCGGTTGCGATGGCGCAGAAGTCGCAGCGGCGGGTGCAGGTGTCACCACCGATGAGGAAGGTCGCCTCGCGGTCCTCCCAGCACTCGAAGATGTTCGGGCAGCCCGCTTCCTCGCAGACAGTGTGGAGACCCTGGCCGTGAACCCGCTTCTTCATCGCGGAGTACTCCGGGCCCATCACCGCCCGGGTCTTGATCCAGTCCGGCTTGCGCTCGATGGGTGTCTCGGCGTTGCGGGCCTCGACCCGCAGCATCCTGCGCCCCTCGGGAGCGATCGTCACGCTGCTGCCTCCTCGCCTCAGCCCGACTGCGGGCCGCCTCGGAATTCGGCCTGCAGTCTATCGGTCCGCGACACGGGGCACTGGGTCGGCGAGGCGGGGTTCACCGTCGTCCCGGCCGCGGGTGCGCTCTGCAATCAGAGCTCGGAGCGCCTCCTCGGTCTCCTCGAGCACGTCAGCGACCGCCACTCGGTGTCCTGCCTCGGCGCTGATGCTGGTCACGCCCGCATCGTCGATGCCGCACGGGATGACGTTGTCGGCCCAGGCGAGGTCGTTCGCGCAGTTCAGCGCAAAGCCGTGCATGGTGGTGCGTTTGGACACACGCAGCCCGATCGCAGCGATCTTGCGGTCCTCCTCCCCGGGGCGTCGGACCCACACCCCGCTGCGGCCCTCGACGGGGACGGTGGCCACCCCGAACGTGCGGCACACCTCGATCAGGGACCGCTCGAGCGCCCGGACGAAGCCGACAACGTTCACCGGCGCGGGCAGCCGCACGATGGGATAACCGACCAGTTGCTGCGGGCCGTGCCAGGTGAGCTTCCCTCCACGATCGACGTCGACCACCGGCGCGTCGTCCCGCGGCCGTTCGTGATCCTGGGTGAGCTTCCCCGCGGTGTACACCGGTTCGTGCTCGAGCAGCAGCACGCTGTCCGGACGGCGCCCTGCCACGACGTCCGCGTGGATCTCCCGCTGGATCTCCCAGGCGCGGCGGTACTCCACAGGTCCCGGCGGGAGCCCGAACTCCTCGTGCCGGTCCCCACCGGGCAGGGGGTCGGAGAAGCCCAATCGGATCAGATCCATCACCCGTCCATCGTACGTCCGACCTGCGGATTGTGGATGGGGCGCGGGAGCCGTGGGCGCGGCCGTGTTCACTGTCGGCCATGGATGAGAGGCAGGAGACCGCGCCCTCCGTGACACCGGGATCGTGCCGCCGCGAGCACCGCACGGCATCCGGTGACGGACGGGAGCAGTGGATCGCTGCAGCACCGGACGGCACACCCGTGGTGGTGGTCGATGCGACGGGCCCCGGGGCGGAGGATCGCGTGGCCGCGGAGGCCGACCTGCTCCGTGCCGCGCAGGACGCCGGCAACGATGCGCTGCCCCGCCTGCTGGGGACCGGGCACGCAGGGTACGTGCACGAGTACCTGCATCCGCTGCACCCGGTGCGTGGGCGCCGGCGCGCGGCCGCTGCCTCCCCGACACCCGAGGAGCGGCAGGCGCAGGCTCGCGCCCGGGAGATGCTCGACCGCGCGCTCGGCGTGGTTCACGCCGCCGGGTTCACGCTGGGCTGTTCGGGCACAGAGAGCCTCGGTGCCCGCGAGGATCGCAGCATCGCGGTCCGGGACCTCAGCTTGCTGCAGCAGGACACGTCCCTGCCGGCGCGACTGCGCGATCAGCGATGGGTCGACGCGGTGCTGGGGGACGCGGACCGGACACTGCGGCGGCGCCTCACCGACGGGGAACCGCCGATGATCGCCACCGGCCAGTTCGCCTTACCCAGAACGGTCCCACCCCAGCAGACCTCGGCCGCTGCGCCGTCATCGCAGCGGGCGGCACCCGCGGGGGCAGCGTCGCGCCCGGCAGCGCGGTTCACACCGCTTCATGGACTGCTCGGACCCTCCCCGCAGAGCACGGCGGCGACCGGAGCCACCGGGGTCGCTCCACCTGCCGCCCTGCCGTCCGCCTGGGTCGACGAGCCCGGGGGCGAGGAGTGCCCGGTTCGCGATGAGGTGTCCGGGGCCTCCTGGCAGCCGCGGCGCGCCCCGCGAGCCCCGCAGCGCCGGTCCCCCATGCGACGGACGCGACGCACCCTGCCGGGTGCAGGACGGGGTCGCCGCACCGTGGTCACCGCGGCGGCGGGGATCCTCCTGCTGCTCGGCGGCGGGGCCCTCACCATCACGCTCACGGGGACAGCCGGGGAGAACGAGACCGCGGGGGAGGGCGCGTCCGCGGCGCCACCGAGAGTCGCCGCGGGGGCGCAGGAGGACGCGGTGCCCTCGGCCGACGGAGCGTCCGCCCCCGATCCCACTCGCCTGCTCGATGACCTCGCCGAGCAGCGCCGCGCGTTCGTTCTCGGCACCACCGACGCCCAGGTCGCCGCGCCCGGCACCCCGGCAGCGGTCCGGGATGACTCCCTGCGCCGCGACTACGCGGAGGTGGAGGTCACCGGGTGGCACACCACCGTGCACGAGGCGGAGGTGGTTGCCGAGGATCCAGCGGCACGCACCCTCACCGTGCAGGCGGACATCGAAGAGTCAGGCCGGACCATCACGCGCGCCGGAGCCGCCCCGCAGGAGCACCCGGGCAGCCCGCGCCATCGGGTCGAGTTCGAGCTGACCCACGACGGTGACCAGTGGCGCATCGCAGACACCCGCCCGGTCTGACCTCGCAGCCGACGCACGGATCCCCGCCGTCCTGCGGGGTGCAGGTCGACGGGGATCCGTGATGTGTCCGGCGCGTCAGGCGCCGTGAACGTGTCGGGTCAGAGACCCAGCTCGCCCTCGAAACGGCCGTCCTCGAGACGCTTCTTCATGTGGGTGAGGAAGCGGGCGGCGTCCGCCCCGTCCACCAGACGGTGGTCGTAGGACAGGAAGAGGTACATCATCGAGCGGATCGCGATGACCTCGTCGCCGGCCTCGGTGGTGATGACCATCGGGCGCTTCACGATGGTGCCGGTGCCCAGGATGCCGACCTGGGGGTTCGGCACGATGGGGGTGTCCCACAGCGCGCCGCCGGAACCGGTGTTGGTGATGGTGAAGGTCGCCCCCTGCAGGTCGTCCGGACCCAGCTTGTTGGACTTCGCCTTCGCGCCGAGCTCGCCGATCTGCCGGGCCAGGCCCGCCAGGTTCATGTCACCCGCGTTCTTGATCACCGGGACGACGAGACCTCGCTCGGTGTCCGCCGCCATGCCGATGTTCTCCGACGGGTGGTAGACGATCTTGTCCTCGTCGATCGAGGCGTTCAGCGTCGGGTGCGTCTTCAGCGCCTCCACCGCCGCCTGCATGAGGAACGGCAAGAAGGTGAGCTTGGCACCCTCGCGCTCAGCGAAGCTGTCCTTCGCGCGAGCCCGCAGCTTGGCCACCGCGGTCATGTCGACCTCGACGGCGGTGGTGAGCTGAGCCTGGGTCTGCAGCGACTCGACCATGCGCGAGGCGACGATCTTGCGCAGACGGGACATCTTCTCCTCGGTGCCGCGCTTGGAGGACACCTCGACGGCCGGGGCCTCCTTCGACGGCGATGCCGACGGGGAGGCATCGGTGGAGGAGTCCTCGGCGGGCGCGGACTGCGCCGCGTCCTTCTCGTCGATCGCCTTCTGCACATCCTGCTTGCGGATGCGCCCGCCGACGCCGGTGCCGTCGATCTCGGACACGTCGATGCCGGCCTCGGCGGCCATGCGACGCACCAGCGGGGTCAGATACCCCGCGCCGCCGCCACCACCGGAGACCGAGGAGGAGGCCGTCGGCCGCGGGGAGTCCGAGGACTTCTCCTCGGATGCGGACTCAGGCTTCTTCTCGGCCTTCTTCTCCGAGTCCTTCTCGGGCTCGGCCGACTTCTCCTCGGACGCGTCCTCCTCCGTCGGCTCGGCCTTCTTCTCCGCCTGCTTCTCGGACTTCTCCTCCGACGCGTCCTCGGCGTCGCCGCCGTCGGAGTCGTCTCCCGAGTCCTCAGCCGGGGCGCCGTCGCCGACGATCGCCAGGACCGCTCCGACCTCGGCCTCCTCGTCCTCCTCCACACGGATCTCCTGGATCGTGCCGGCGACGGGGGAGGGGATCTCGGTGTCGACCTTGTCGGTGGAGACCTCGAGCAGCGGCTCGTCGACCTCGACGGTGTCGCCCACGGACTTCAGCCAGCGGGTGACGGTGCCTTCGGTGACCGACTCGCCGAGAGCCGGCATGGTCACCTCGTCACCGCCGGAACCCGAGGACGTCTTCTCCTTCGAGGGCTTCTCCTCGGAGTCCGAGGAGTCGGCGCCGCCGCTCTCCTCACCGGGGGTCTCCCCTTCACCGGGGCGCTCCTCGGAGCCATCGGGGGTGTCGTCGGAGGTGGACGGCGCGGTGGTCTCATCGGAGGCGAGATCCTCGCCCTCCTCGGCGCCGGACTCGGCATCCGCATCGTCCTCGGCGCCGGAGTCCTCCTGCTCATCGGAACCGGAGTCGTCCCCGCCTCCCGAGCCGTCCCCGATCACGACCAGGTCAGCACCGACCTCGGCGTCCTCGTCCTCCTCCACCAGGATCTTCTCGATGGTGCCGGCGACGGGGGAGGGGATCTCGGTGTCGACCTTGTCGGTGGAGACCTCGAGCAGCGGCTCGTCGACCTCGACGGTGTCGCCCACGGACTTCAGCCAGCGGGTGACGGTGCCTTCGGTGACCGACTCGCCGAGAGCCGGCATCTGCACTGTTTCGGACATGATTCTTCTCCTCGTGGGACGGCTCAGGCGTGCGCGTGCAGCGGCTTGCCGGCGAGGGCCAGGTGGGCCTCGCCGAGCGCCTCGTTCTGCGTGGGGTGGGCGTGGATCAGGCTGGCGACATCCTCCGGATGTGCCTCCCAGTTCACGATCAGCTGGGCCTCACCGATCTGCTCGGACATGTGCGAACCGATCATGTGGATCCCGATCACCGGGCCGTCCTTCTCCCGGATGAGCTTGACGAAGCCGGAGGTGTTCATGATCTGCGACTTGCCGTTACCGCCGAGGTTGTACTCGTAGGTCTCGACTGCGTCGTCGCCGTACTCCTCGCGTGCCTGCTTCTCGGTGAGCCCGACGGACCCGACCTGCGGCTCGCAGTAGGTGACGCGGGGGATGCCCGATTCGATGATGGGCGCGGGGTTCTGCCCGGCGATCGACTCGGCGACGAAGATGCCCTGCTGGAAACCGCGGTGGGCGAGCTGCAGACCGGGCACGATGTCGCCGACGGCCCAGATGCCGTCGACGTTGGTGCGCAGGGTCTTCGGGTCGGCGAGGACGAACCCGCGGTCCATCTCGATCCCCTGGTCCTCGTAGCCGAGGTCCTTGGTGTTGGGGCCGCGGCCGACGGCCACCAGCAGGTAGTCGCCCTGGTACTCGGTGCCGTCCTCGAGGGTGACGGTGACGCCGTCATCCGTCTGCTTCGCCTCCTGGAAGAAGGTGCCGAGCGAGTAGGCGATCTTCCGCTTCTTGAACGCCCTCTCGAGCGCCTTGGACAGTGCCTCGTCCTCGTTGGCGATCAAGTGGGGGAGACCTTCGATAATGGTGACGGACTCCGCTCCCATCGATTTCCAGATGCTGGCGAACTCGACGCCGATGACGCCTCCGCCCAGGATGATCGGGTTCTTGGGGACCTCATCGAGCTGCAGAGCGGCCTCCGAATCGATGACCCGCCCGCCGAGCTCCAGTCCCGGGAGGGTCTTGGAGAAGGACCCGGAGGCCAGCAGGACGTTCTTGCCCTTCAGCTGCTTCTCGCCGTCCTCGGTCTCCACGGTGACGGTGTCCTTGCCGGTGAGACGACCGTGGCCCTCGACGTAGTCGATGTCCTTGGACTTCACGAGGCCCTGCAGGCCCTTGTAGAGCCGGCCGATCACCTTGTCCTTGAAGGACAGGGTCTTGGCCATGTCGATGCTGTCGAGACTGAGGTTCACGCCCATGGCGGAGCCCTCGAGCGTGGAGTCGGCGACCTCCCCGACGTGCAGCAGCGCCTTGGTGGGCACACACCCGCGGTGCAGGCAGGTGCCGCCGAGCTTGTCCTTCTCCACCAGCGCGATGCTCAGGCCGAGCTGGGCGCCTCGCAGCGCGGCGGCGTACCCACCGCTGCCACCGCCCAGGATCACGAGGTCGTACGTCTGGTCAGTGGTATCTGAGGCCACCTTCGAGCTCCCTTGTCGTCGATGAGTTCGGATGGGGTCCATCTTAGGCATCACCCGCGGCCCGTCCGGGACGCGGGCCACCGGTCGCCGAAGGCGGGCCCACCCTCGCGGTTCAGCGGCCCCGGTTCTCCAGGACCTGCAGGACGGTGCGCACGCTCATACCGGTCGCGCCCTTGCCCATGTACCCGAGCGGGGAGGAGGCGAACGCCGGGCCGGCGATGTCGATGTGCGCCCAGGGCCGGTCGCCGACGAACTCCTTCAAGAAGATGCCGGCGGTCAGCGCGCCACCGGGACGCTCCCCGATATTGCGGAGGTCCGCGACGCGGCCGTTGAGGTCGGCGCGCATCTCCGCGGGGAACGGCAGCGGCCAGAACGGCTCCCCTGTGGACTCTGCGGCGTCGAGCACGGTCGTCCGGGCGTCCTCGGTGCCCATGACCGCGGCGGTGCGCTTGCCGAGAGCCACAACGGCGGCGCCGGTCAGGGTGGCCACGTCGATGACCAGGTCCGGGTCCTCCGCAGCGGCATCGACGAGCGCGTCGCCCATCACCATCCGGCCCTCGGCGTCGGTGTTGAGCACCTCTACGGTCATGCCGTTGCGCATGGTGACGACGTCACCGGGACGCTGAGCACCCCCGCCGGGCATGTTCTCCGCGAGCGCCAGGCGAGCGGTGACCTTCACGGGCACCTCGAGGCGTGCGGCCCCGACGATCGCGGCGAGCACCGTGGCGGCGCCGGTCATGTCCGAGGTCATGTCCTCCATACCGGCGGCGGGCTTCAGGGAGATGCCGCCGGTGTCGAAGGTGATGCCCTTGCCGACCAGCGACACGTGGCCCGTCGCGCCCTCGGGGCTGTACTCCAGGGTCACCAGGCGCGGCGGGCGGGTCGAGGCCTGCCCCACACCGACGATGCCGCCGTATCCGCCATCGGCGAGCTGCTTCTCGTCCAGCACCGTCACGGTGATGGGGAGGTCCGCCGCGAGCTCTTCGGCGCGACGCGCGAACTCCGCCGGGTACAGCAGGTTCGGCGGAGTGTTCACCAGGTCCCGCGTGATGTCGACAGTGCTGCTGAGGATGCGGGCGCGCTCCGCGGCGGATTCCGCTGCCGCGACGTCGCCCCCCTCGGGGACGATGACCTGCACGGCACCGAGGGCCTGCTTCGGGGAGGATGACTCGGACTTGTGCGTGATGTAGGAGTAGGCGCCGAGCAGCGCCCCCTCCGCGGCTGCGGCGAGCTGCTCCGCCCCGGCGCCGGGAACCGCGATCGCGGCGGTCCCCACCCCGGCGAGGGTCCGGGTGGCCGCACCGTAGGCGCGGCGCACGTCCTCGGCGGTGACGTCAGCGAGGGAGGCAGCTCCCAGCCCCGTCAGCACGACGGAGGAGGCGCTGATCCCCTCGGGTGCCGGGATGCGCGTGACGGTGTCGCGTCCGCCGGTCAGGTCGAGCGCTTGAGCGGTGCTCGCGACGGCGTCCGGGCCGAGGATCACGGCGACGTCGTCGTCACCCGCCTTCAGGACCGGGAGGATGAGGACGTCGCTGGTGACGTCCTCCACGGGATCGGTGGTCACGGTGAGAGAAGCCATGGTCGTATCGTAGGGGAGCCCGCCGCAGCGGGGGCCAGGCCGACGGCTCCTCGCGAACCGTTGGCGGCAGCACGAGAAGGCAGCGAGTCTGTCGGAGGGGAAGCGGCGCACGGTGCTCGTCCTGTCGATCGCGGTCTATGCGAGCTGCGCCCTCACCGTGGTGCTTGCGATCTACTACGTGGCCAAGGACCTGTCCGCAGACCTGGTGCTGCTGGGTGGAGCGGCCGTGGTGTTCCTGGTGTGGCTGAGCGAGTCGTTGATCCTCACCATGCGTCACCTCGGAGGCGTCCCGATGACCGATGCGGTCACTCTCTACGGGTACCTGCTCACAGGGCTCGCGATGCCACTCGGGGGGATCTGGTTCGGGGTCGGCGAGCGCAGCCGATGGGGCAGCGCTGCCGTGCTCCTCGCGATCCTCACCGTCGGCGTCCTGCAGATGCGTCTGCCCCAGATCTGGCCCGAAGGATTCGCCTGATGGCATCTATGCCCTCTCCGCCTGCGCGGCGCTCCCGCGGTTTCGTGACCGTCCTCGTCGTGGTCTACGGGATCTTCGCGATCTCGGCGTCCGCCCGGGCCCTCGTGCAGATTCTCGAGCGCTTCGATCAAGCGCCCCTGCCCTACCTGCTGTCCCTCGCGGCCGCGCTCACCTACATCCTCGCCACGGTGCTGCTGGCACGCGGCGGTGCGCACTCCCGGGCCGCGGTGACCGTGTGCAGCATCGAGCTGGTCGGGGTGCTGGTCGTCGGCACCCTGACGCTGCTGGATCCGCAGCTGTTCCCTGACGCGACCGTGTGGTCGCTGTACGGAATCGGCTACGGCTTCGTGCCGCTGCTGCTGCCGATCATCGCGCTCGCATACCTGCTGCGGTCCCATCGCATACGGTGAGATCGTGCCGACCCGCGACGCGATCCTGACCCCGCTCTACCGGATCCTCTTCCGCCATGCACTGCGGCGCCTGGACCCCGAACGGGCCCACCACCTGACCATCGGCGCCCTGCGCCTGACAACGATCGTGCCCGGCGGTTCGCGCGTCCTGCGGACGGTCTTCGGCACGGCGGGCACCCGTACGCCGGCCACCGCGTCCACTGCGGAGCGGACGGCGCTCGGCCACTCCTTCTCCTCGCCGCTCGGCATGGCGGCCGGGTTCGACAAGGACGCCCGGGTCGCCGCGGGACTGCTGGACCTCGGCTTCGGCCACGTCGAGGTCGGCACCATCACCCCCCGGCCGCAGCCGGGGAACCCCGCGCCGCGCTGCTTCCGCCTCGTCGAGGACGAATGCCTGATCAACCGGATGGGCTTCAACAACGACGGGGCGGTCGCCGCCGCCCGGCGCCTCGCCCGCCTCCGCGCCACCCCGCGCGGCCGGGATGCGATGATCGGCGTGAACATCGGGAAGAACAAGACCACCCCGCCGGAGGACGCCGCCGAGGACTACCGGGCCGGTGCCCGGCTCCTCGCCCCCTACGCGAGCTACCTCGCGATCAACGTGTCCTCCCCCAACACCCCGGGGTTGCGGGACCTGCAGTCCACGGCGTCACTCCAGCCGATCCTGGACGCCGTGATGGAGGAAGCCGCAGCCTGCAAAGCCCGGACCGGACGCACCGTCCCCGTGCTGGTGAAGATCGCCCCCGATCTCCACGACGACGACGTCCGCGCCGTCGCCCGCCTCGCCCGCGACCGCGGACTCGCCGGCGTCATCGCGACCAACACCACCATCGAGCGCCCCGCGAGCCTGCACACGGACCGCGCGCGCCTCGAGGAGATCGGTGCCGGAGGGCTCTCCGGGCCGGTGCTCGCCGGCCGCGCCGCGGAGGTGCTGCGCCTGCTGCGCGAGGAGCTCCCCGCCGATGCCGTCGTGATCAGCTGCGGTGGCATACGCACCGCCGACGATGCCCGTCAGCGCCTCGCGGCGGGGGCGGACCTCATCCAGGGGTACACGGCCCTGGTCTACGAGGGCCCGGGATGGCCCGGGGTGCTCGCCCGGGGGCTGCGCGGGCGCTGATCCCGTCCGTCGGACCCGGGTCATAGGCTGGAGCCATGCCCGAGGAGGACGACCTGTTCAGCCTGTCCGGTGACGCCCCGGCGCCGCGGACCCTGTCGGACCGCAACCGCGATCACCGCGCGCCCCTGGCCGTGCGGATGCGTCCGCGCACCCTGCAGGACGTGGTCGGTCAGAAGCAGGTCCTCGCCGACGGCTCACCCCTGCGCCGCCTCGTCGCCGCCGACGACTCCCGCACCGCCCCCTCCTCGGTGATCCTCTGGGGCCCGCCGGGCACCGGGAAGACCACCTTGGCCTACGTCGTCGCCCAATCCGGCGATCGAGAGTTCGTCGAGGTCAGTGCCGTCCTCGCCGGGGTGAAGGACATCCGCGAGGTCGTGGACCAGGCCCGTTCGCGTCTGCGCACCACCGGCCGGGAGACCGTCCTGTTCGTCGACGAGGTCCACCGCTTCTCCAAATCGCAGCAGGACGCCCTGCTCCCCAGCGTCGAGAACCGCTGGGTGACCCTCGTCGCAGCGACCACCGAGAACCCGTTCTTCTCCGTCATCTCCCCGCTGCTGTCCCGCTCGATCGTGCTCACCCTGGAGCCGCTGGAGCGGGCGGATCTCGACGAGCTCGTGGACCGCGCTCTCGCCGATGACCGGGGGCTCGGCGGGGAGGTGCGGCTCACCGATGACGCGCGTGAGGATCTGCTGCGCCTCGGGGGCGGGGACGCCCGGCGGATCCTCACCTCACTCGAAGCGGCCGCCGGCGCCGCCCTCATGACCGGCACCGCGGAGATCACCGCGCCCGTCCTCGCCCAGGCCGTCAATCGCGCTGCCGTGCGCTACGACCGGGCCGGTGACCAGCACTACGACGTCACCAGCGCCTTCATCAAATCCATGCGCGGCAGCGACGTCGATGCCGCTCTGCACTATCTGGCGCGGATGATCGAGGCGGGGGAGGACCCTCGTTTCATCGCGCGGCGCGTGGTCATCGCCGCCAGCGAGGAGGTCGGCATGGCCGACCCCCAAGCGCTGCAGGTCGCCGTCGCCGCCATGGAGGCGGTGCAGATGCTCGGGATGCCCGAGGGTCGCATCCCCTTGGCCCAAGCAGTCGTGCACATCGCAACCGCCCCGAAATCCAATGCGTCGTACAAGGCGCTCGATGCGGCGATCGCGGACGTGCGCGCGGGCAAGGCCGGACCGGTGCCGCCGGCGCTGCGCGACGCCCACTACGCCGGTGCGAGCACGCTCGGACACGGCGAGGACTACGTGTATGCCCATCACGCCCCGCACGCCGTCGCCTCCCAGCAGTACCCGCCGGACGAGCTGGTCGGGGTCGACTACTACGAGCCCACCGTGCGCGGCGCGGAGGGAGAGGTGGCCCGTCGGGTGGCAACCCTGCGGGAGATCGTGCGTCGTCGTCCCTGAGCCCCACGAGGCGCCGCCACAGCCCCGCCGCCGCGGTGACCGACCCCACAGGGATGGTGCTGTGACCAGCGACGGATGCTGTTGAGGCGGTCCAGTGCGTCGGCTAGAGTCGGTGCGTTGAATCCGCGGCTGCCTCAACAGGATTCATAGACACAGACAACAGGAGTTCACTCCGTGACCAACGTCATGCGTGCGCGCCGCCAGGCGCGACTGTCCCGAGCCCTCGGGCTCCCGCTCACCCCGAAGTCCGTCAAGTACTTCGAGAAGCGCCCCTACCCCCCGGGCATGCACGGCCGCGCCCGTCGCCGGACCGAGTCCGACTACGCCGTGCGTCTGCGGGAGAAGCAGCGTTTGCGCGCGCAGTACATGCTGCGTGAGAAGCAGCTGCACCGCGCCTACCTGGAGGCCCGCAAGGAGTCCGGGCTGACCGGTGAGAGCATGGTCGAGCTGCTGGAGATGCGCCTGGACTCGCTGGTGCTGCGCGCCGGCTTCGCGCGCACCATGCTGCAGGCCCGCCAGGCCGTCACCCACCGCCACGTGCTGGTCGACGGCAAGCTGGTGGACCGCCCCTCCTTCCGCGTCAAGCCGGGCCAGACCATCCAGATCAAGCCCAAGAGCCAGGCCATGGAGCCCTTCCAGATCGCCGCAGAAGGGGGCAACAGCGACGTGCTCGCGTCCGTCCCCTCCTACCTGTCGGTCGAACTGGAGGAACTGAAGGCACAGCTCGTCACGCGCCCCCGCCGCTCCGAGGTCCCCGTGACCTGCGACGTCGCGCTGGTCGTCGAGTTCTACGCTCGCTGACACCCGCTGCACGCGAGAGCCCCGGCAGGCGTACTCCGGTACGCTGACCGGGGCTTTCGCGTCACCGACGCCGCCCAGCGCCCCAGGAAGGACATCACCGCCATGCGTACAGCCGAGGTCCGTCGTCGATTCCTCGACCACTTCGCGAAGAAGGACCACGAGATCGTGCCCAGCGCCTCGCTGGTGTCCTCCGACCCGTCGATCCTGTTCACGATCGCTGGCATGGTGCCCTTCATTCCCTACATCGTCGGCACCGAGAAGGCACCCTGGCCGCGCGCCGCGAGTGTCCAGAAGTGCATCCGCACCAACGACATCGAGAACGTCGGCCGCACCACCCGCCACGGCACCTTCTTCCAGATGGCCGGGAACTTCTCCTTCGGCGACTACTTCAAGGCCGGCGCCATCGATCTGTCTTGGGAATTGATCACCGGTCCCGTCGACGAGGGCGGCTACGGTCTGGATCCCGAGCGGCTGTGGATCACCCTGTGGGAGGAGG
>JAUNUA010000247.1 GCA_030538435.1 Brachybacterium sp. | reverse complement strand
CGCGATCCCCGCTTTGCGCGCGAACCGCGCGAGCCCGGGCGCACCGGCCGCGGCGGCGATGACCGTTCCTACCGCCATCCGCGCCCCGCCGATGGGGACATCCGCTTCCGTGAGGAGCGCCGCCGATGATGGCCGACTGGCGCACGTACGCGAAGGCCGCGCGGAACACCGCCCGCAAGCAGGCACCCGACCTCGCCCGGCAGGCCCGGGACTCCGCGTCCCGCGGCTCCCACCGCGCCCGCGACTACGCCCGCGCCGCGGGCCGCGCGGTCGATGGCGGCACACGGGAGTCCCGCGAGCGCGTACGGAAGGATGCCGCCGCGTACACCGTGGTCGCGGGCCGTCACCTGCGGCGCGCCCGTATCGGCACCCGGGTCGCCCGGGCGCTGCGGGACGCGGTGATCATGGGGCTGTCGCTGCTGGTGTTCTGGTTCGTCATCACGCGCACCGGCGTGCAGATCCCCATCTCCGCTGTGCTGGTGGTGGTGCTGCTGCTGATGGTGCTGCGCTTCGGCTGGGCGCTGTTCGCCTCACCGCGGGACGACGGGATCACCGACGAGGAGCTCGACGAGTACGACCTGCACCGCGAGCGCTACCGTGAGGAGTACGAGGACCGAGACGAGCACGAATCCCGCGAGCACCGTGAACGGGACCTACGCCGCGGGTAAACAGGTCCAGCACCCCTAGCGTGGCGGCCATGAACCACTCCCCCTCCGCCCGGCCGGTCGCAGACGCCACCGACCGCAGCGCCTGGCACCGTCGCCTGTCCCGCCCGGTACTGGGGTGGATGGTTGCGCTCATCATCCTGGTCATCGTGCACCGCTGGGTGCCGCAGTCGCGCTGGCTGCTGGTACACATGGTGACCCTCGGCCTGCTGACCACCTCGGTGATGATCTGGGGACAGCACTTCGCGGACTCTTTGTTGAAGACGGCGAGCCCACCGCGCTTGCGCGCCCGGCAGGTCCGACGTATTCACCTGCTGACGGCCGGAATCGTTGTGTCCGCGATCGGCATGGCGGGAGCCTGGCCGCTGGTCACCCTGCCCGGGGCGGCGATGGTCGCGGCGGCGGTCTGCTGGTTCGCGGGAGGTCTCGTCCTCCAGCTTCGGGCGGCCCTGCCGGCACGATTCCGCAGCACAGTACACGCCTATGCCGTCGCCGCGGCCATGGTGATCCTCGGCGCGGGATTCGGTGCGGCCCTCGCGTTCTCCCTTCCCGAACCCTGGCAGGGCCGTCTCCTGCTCGCCCATCTGATCACGAACCTCCTGGGCTTTATCGGCACCACTGTGCTAGCGACGCTGGTAACGCTCGGCCCGACGATCTTGCGTACACGCCTTCCGGATCACCTGGAGATCCTTGGCCGACGCCTGGTCGCGGTCCTGCCTGCGGCGGTTGCCCTGGCGACCATCGGGGCGCTCACCGGCTTGCGGCTTCTCACCCTGGCGGGGGTGGCGGTGTTCCTCGCGGTGGCCGTCGCGGAGGTGACGATGTTGGCGGGGGCGGCCCGTCGCGTGATTCTCCAGCGGCGCTCCCGGGCCCGGGAGCGAGCCGAGGACGGCCGTGGCCCGGCTGAGACCCTGCCTCTGTTCCCCCCGCTGTCGATCGGCAGCGGTCTGGTCTGGTTCCTGGTCACCCTGGGGGCGACTGCGGTGCTGCTGGTGCGCGGCGGATCTGGGCCCGACGGGGCGCTGCTCGCCGGTGACCTGCAGCTCCTCACCCTGCCGTTCGTGGCGGGGTTCGGGCTGCAGGTGCTGCTGGGCGCAATGAGCTTCCTGATGCCGACGGTGATGGGCGGCGGACCGCGGGCGGTGCGCGCAGCCCTTACGGCGCTGTCGCGTGGCGCGGTCGCGCGGGTGGTCCTCGTCAACGGCTCCCTGATCGCCTTCCTCCTGGTCGACGGGTCGTGGACCCGGGTGTTGCTGTCGCTCTTGGGTGTCGCCACCCTGGTGGCGTTCGTCCCGCTGATGGTGCAGGGGGTGCGAGTGAACCTCCGCGAGCGCCGCCCGCCCCTAGAGGCCGCGCAGCCCGCAGAGAAGGATGTCGTCCCGTCTGCCCCGGACACCACGCGGGCTGTGCCCGGTCCCATTCCCTCGGTGGGCCGGCGCGCCGCTGGGGCAGCATTGGGCGTCGCAGGAGTCCTGACCGCTCTCGCCGTTGGCCGCGTCGTGGACGGCAGGCCGCTGCTCGGCATCGGCAGTGGCGGTCCCGCCGCCGATGAGGTCACGCCGACCGGCCGAACGGTCCACCTGGAGGTGACGATGCATGAGATGCACTTCGCCCCCGACTCGGTGCGCCTGAACGCCGGGGACCGCCTGGTGGTCGACCTGCACAACGCCGACCCCACCACCGAGCACGACCTCATGCTTGAGAACGGGACCAGCTCGGGGCGCATCGCCCCGGGGGAGGACGGCACGCTGGACGCCGGCGTGATCGCCACCAGCCTGGAGGGCTGGTGCACCATCGTCGGACACCGCGCCATGGGTATGGTCTTCGACGTCGAGGTGATGGGGTCCCCGACGGCAGGGACCGCCGAGCATTCCGAGCACGCCGAGCCCGCTGCCGAACGCATAGACCTGGAGCAGCCGCCGGGAGCAGACCACGCGCGGCGCGATCCCGCGCTGCCCCCGCCGGCCGGCTCCGATCCGGTGCCGTTCCTGGTGACGGAGCCGACCGTGGAGGTCGCACCCGGTCGGCGCATCCAGGCGATGACGTACGAGGGGCACGTGATGGGTCCGATCCTGCACACCCCCGGTGGGGAGGACCTGACGATCCAGCTGCGCAACGAGGGCACCATGGGCCATTCGCTGGACCTGCACGCCGGGACGGTCTCCCCCGACGAGGCCATGCGCACGATCGCACCGGGCGAGGAGCTCACCTACGCGATCACGGCGGAGCACGCCGGGGCGTGGCTGTACCACTGCTCGACGATGCCGATGACGGTGCACCTGGCTTCGGGGATGTACGGCGCGCTGATCGTGCCGCCGGAGGGGCTGGATCCGGTGGATCACGAATGGGTGGTCGTGCAGTCCGAGGGATACCTCGGCCCTGATGGGGAGCCGATCGACGTCGACAAGCTGCAGGCAGAGCAGCCCGACGTGATCCTGTGGAACGGGCATGCCAACCAGTACGTCCACGAGCCACTCAGGGCCTCGGCCGGGGACCGGCTGCGGATCTGGGTGGTCGATGCGGGACCGAACCGCGCCATGAGCTTTCACGTGGTGGGAGGCGTCTTCGACACCGTCTTCAAGGAAGGTGCGTATCTGCTGCGCCCCGGCAACGCCGAAGGCGGCGGCTCGCAATCCCTGGACCTCGCCCCTGCGCAGGGCGGGTTCGTGGAGCTCACCATCGCCGAGCCCGGGACGTATACCGCGGTCAGCCACACCTTCGTGGACATGGAGCGCGGAGCTCGGGCGCTGATCGTGGTGACCTGAGACAGAGGCGCCCCTCCTAGAGCTTCTCGATCGGCGCGTACCGCAGCAGCAGCCGCTTGGTGCCGGTGGGTTCCT
>JAUNUA010000007.1:5842-25105 GCA_030538435.1 Brachybacterium sp. | reverse complement strand
GCCACCGGCACCCGGGTGCGGGCCACCGGCACCCTGCGGCGGGGGACCCTGCTGTGGGCCGGGGCCCGGATGCGGTTCCGGGCCGCCGGTGTGCCCTCCACCAGCGGCGGGATCGCCCGACGGGTCCACGCCGGGGTTCCCGGCGCTCTGCTCGCCAGGACCGTAGCCGTACTGATCGCGTCGCTCGCCCTCGGGCGGCTGGTGGGCGTCTGTCATCGTGGTCCTCTCTCGTGCGCGGACCCGGCCTCAACCGGGTGATGCCTCGACCCTACGCACTGCGGCTGTGGGGTGCACGGAGGGGGACCGGTCGGTCGACCGGGGGAAAACCCTCCCTCGTGCCGTCCGGCCCGGCTACACGGGGGATCACCCCGCGGCCGTCACCCAGTCGATCAGCTCCTCGATGCGGCCGGAGAGGGTCGGTTCGACGTCGGCGTAGGAGCGCACCGAGGAGAGGATCCGCTTCCACCCCTCGGCGATGTCCGCCTGGTCGGCATGGGGCCACCCCAGAGCCCGCAGGGTGCCGACCTTGATGTCGGTGCCCCGGGGAACATGCGGCCACGCGGGGATCCCGACCCGGGCGGGGCGCACCGCCTGCCAGACGTCGACATAGGGGTGGCCGAGGATGAGGACTCCCTCGCGCGCGCCGGGGACCCGCATGGCCTCGGCCGCCAGGCGCGACTCCTTCGAGCCGGGCACCAGGTGGTCCACCAGGATGCCGAGACGGCGCTCGGGTCCCGGACCGAAAGCGCGGACCCGTTCCGCCAGGTGATCGGCGCCGTCCAGCATCTCCACCACGACGCCCTCGACGCGGAGGTCGTGGCCCCACACCTTCTGGACCAGCTCTGCGTCATGCCGGCCCTCCACCCAGATGCGGGAGGCGCGCGCGGTGCGGGCACGGGCCTGCTCCACGTACACGGACCCCGAGGCGCTGCGCAGTGGGGCAGATCCCGCAGCTGGCTGTGTGGGCCGGGTGAGGACGACGGGTGCGCCGTCGATCAGGAACCCGGGGCCGAGGGGGAAAGAGCGGGTGCGCCCGCGGGCATCCTCCAGTTCGACCTGCACACCGCCCGGCATCTTCTCCAGCCGGGTGATCGCACCGGTCCAGCCGCTTCCCGCGTCCTCCACCACGAGGTCCCGCCGTGCCGGCACCTCGCGCGCCACCGGGCGGCGCCGGTGCAGATCGGGCGCGCCGGCCCCGAGCACGTCGGAGCCGTAGCGGTCGGTTCCGGCGAGGGGCCGATGGGGGGAGGGTCTACGCGTCACGGCCTGCACCGTACACCGGTGGCGAACATCGCTCGCGGGGGCCCACCGTGCCTCGGTAGGATTGGCACTCCTCTCCGTCAAGTGCCAGTCGTGGCCGGGGGAGGGGTATCGCGAAGGGACCGTCCGGCGATCGAGAGCAGGAGGTGGGCATGGACGAGCGCAAGCTGCAGATCCTCGGTGCGATCGTCGAGGACTACGTTGCGACCCGCGAGCCCGTGGGCTCCAAGTCGCTGCTGGAGCGCCACGACCTCGGGGTCTCCGCCGCCACCGTCCGCAACGACATGTCGATTCTCGAGGCCGAGGGTCTGATCGCCCAGCCGCACACCTCCGCCGGCCGTGTCCCCACCGACAAGGGGTACCGCACTTTCGTCGACCATGTCGCCCAGGTGAAACCTCTGTCCGCCCCGGAGAGACGCGCCATCCAGTCGTTCCTCGAGCAGGCCGGGGATCTCGATGAGCTGCTCACCCGCACCGTGCGCATGCTCGCCCAACTCACCCAGCAGGCGGCGCTCGTGCAGTACCCCGCGCGTCGGCAGGCTCGCGTGCGCCACATCGAGCTGGTCAAGGTCGGCGAGAGCATGCTGCTGGTAGTGCTGATCACCGAAGCCGGCCGCGTCGACCAGCGCACCATCCCGCTGCTCACCCCCCGCGAGGAGGAGTTCTACCAGGATCTCCGCGCGACGTTGAATGCACTCGCCGCCGGCAGGCAGGTCACCGATCTTCATGCCGCCCTGCAGGGCCTCGTCGCGTCCGCACCCCTGATCGACCGGGACGCCGCCGCCGAGGTCGTCTCCGCGGTGGAACTGCTGCTGGACGAACGCCGCGAGGAGCGCGTCGTCATGGCAGGCGTCGGCAACCTCGCCCGCAGTGCGGTCGACTTCTCACGCGACGTCGAACCGCTGCTGGACGTGCTGGAGGAACAGATGGTGCTGCTGCGCCTGCTGGGGGAGATGAAAGCTGCCCCCGGCGATGTCGAGGTGCGCATCGGCACGGAGATCCGCGAGCACGCCCTCACCCAGGCCTCCCTGGTCGGCGCCGGCTACAGCTCCGGATCCCACGTCGCCATCCTCGGCCCCACCCGCATGGACTACGTCACGGGCATCACCAGCGTGCAGGCCGTCGCCCGGTACGTCTCCCGCTTCCTCGAGTAGAGTCGCCCGCCGACACCGTCGGCCCGGACCCGCTCGCCCCGACACCCAGGACAGGACACCGCTTACGTGAACGAGGACTACTACGACCTTCTCGGCGTCTCCCGCGAGGCCTCCACCGAGGAGATCAAGAGGGCCTACCGGAAGCTCGCCCGCACGCTGCATCCGGACGTGAACCCGGAGCCCGAGGCGCAGGAGAAGTACAAGAAGGTCACCCAGGCCTACGAGGTGCTCTCCAACCCCGAGAAGCGTCAGCGGTACGACATGGGCGGCGGCCCCGGCATGGGCGGCGCAGGATTCGGCGGCGCCGGCTTCGACTTCTCCGACATCTTCGACATGTTCGCGGGAGCCTCCGGCATGCGCGGCGGCCGCAATCAGGGTCCCGTCCCGCGCCAGCGCCGCGGTGGCGACATCCTGCACCGCACCCGCATCGAGCTGCGCGACGTGGTGTTCGGCACCGAGACCACCGTCACCTTCCGGTCCGCGAAGCTCTGCGACGTCTGCCAGGGCAGCTGCAGCGCCCCCGGCACCAGCCCCACGCGCTGCACGGTCTGCAACGGCTCCGGTCACGTGCAGAAAGTCGCCCAGTCCCTGCTCGGGCAGATGGTCACCATGGCCCCCTGCGCCGCCTGCCAGGGCCACGGCGACATTATCCGCCACCCCTGCCAGGAGTGCTCCGGTCACGGCCGGGTGCGCACCGACCGCGAGCTGACGGTCCGCATCCCCTCCGGCCTGGAGAACGGCACCCGGATCCAGCTGCGCGGCGAGGGCGAGGTCGGCGAGGCCGGCGGGCCCTCCGGAGACCTCTACGTCGAGGTGGAGGTCGCCCCCTCCGAGCTGTACGAGCGGGACGGCGATGACCTCCTGACCCGCGTCGAGGTCCCGATGACAGCCGCGGCGCTCGGTACAACCGTGCCGCTGGACACCTTCGACGGGGAGCGCGACCTGGAGATCAAGGCCGGCGCGCAGCCAGGGGAGACCATCACGCTGCGAGGCCTCGGCATCACCGCGCTGCGCTCGGAGCGACGCGGCGATCTCCGCGCGACACTCGATGTGGTCGTGCCGAAGAGCCTCACGGAGGAGCAGAAGGACCTGCTGCGCCAGTTCTCCGCGTCCCGCGGGGAGGACAAGGGCCGGCACGGCAGCAGCCAGCGCGAGCACGCCGGGATGTTCTCCCGCCTGCGCGACCGACTGCGCGACTGGTGACCGCCCCCGCCTTCCTCGCCCTCGACCCGGGGCTCGCCGGGCTCGGTGCCGGGGATCGCTACCACCTGTCCGGCGGGGAGGGTCGTCACGCCGCGAAGGTCGCCCGCATCGGCGTCGGCGAAGAGGTCCTCCTGACCGACGCCACCGGCGCCCAGGTCCTCACCCGGGTGGTCGCAGCCGCGAAGGAGACCCTGGACGTCGAGCTCCTCGAGGCTCCGCGTCCGGCGCCGCCGCGGCGCCCCCGCCTCGCCCTCATCCAGGCACTCGCGACCGGTGGCCGCGACGAGCAGGCTGTCGAGTCCGCGACAGAACTCGGCGCCGACCGCATCACGCCCTGGATCGCCGACCGCTCCGTGTCCGTGTGGCGCGCAGAGAAACTCCGCAAGGGTCAGGCGAAGTGGACCGCGACCGTGCATGCAGCCGTGAAGCAGTGCCGCCGGCCGGGCATCCCCGCCGTTGACGCGGCGATCACCTCGCAGCAGCTTCCCGCCGAGGTCCGGGAGCGCATCACCGCCGGTGGCCTCGTCCTCGTCCTCCACGAGCAGGAGAGCACCCCGCTCGTCGGGCTCCTCGCCGAGCTGCGCGAGTCCCAGGACGACCGGGAGGAGATCACCGTGATCGTCGGCCCCGAGGGCGGCATCAGCGAGCCCGAGCTCGCCGCCCTGCGTGAGGCCGGGGCCCGCTCCGTGCTGCTGGGACCCGACGTGCTGCGCTCCTCCACTGCCGGGCCCGCCGCGATCGCCGTCCTCAGCGCGCTCCTGGGACGCTGGGGGTGATGGACATGGGTGAGGAGACACGCCCTGGTCGCCCCCCGGTCCCGCTCCTCGTCGACTGCGACACCGGGATCGATGATGCGATCGCGCTGACCTACCTCGCCTGCCGGGACGACGTTCGCATCGCCGGGATCGTCTCCACCCCCGGCAACGTCGACCTCGAGTCCGTCCACCGCAACAACCTCGTCCTCGCCGAGCTGTTGGGCCTTTCTGCGCCGGTCGCCCGCGGCGCGGCCACCCCGCTCGCGCAGCCCCTGATGACGGCCGAGGACACCCACGGCCCGACGGGCCTGGGACACGCCGTCCTCCCCGAGCCCCGGGGCACGGGCGATGCACGCAGCGGCGCCCACCTGTGGGTGGACACCGCGCGCGCCCACCCCGGTGAACTCGTCGGGATCGTGCTCGGACCACACACGAACCTGGCGCTCGCACTCGAGATCGAACCGGACCTGCCGCAGCTTCTGCGCCGCCTGCACATTATGGGCGGGGCGATCAACCATCGCGGCAACACCGACCCCACCACGGAGTGGAACATCGCGGTGGATCCCGAGGCCGCCCAGCGCACCCTCGCCGCTTTCGCGACCGCCCCCGTGCTGCCGGTCCTCGCGCCCCTCGATGCCACCGAAGCGGTGGCGTTCACCCAGGAGACGGCCGATCAGATCAGTGCGATCTCCGACCACCCCGTGGTGGAGATCCTCACCGAGGCTCTGCGCTGGTACTTCGCGTTTCACCAGTCCGACGGCTTCGGCTGGATGGCCCACGTCCACGACCCGCTCGTCGCGGCGCACGCTCTGGAGCCGCAGCTCGCGCGGACCCGGCCGCTCGCTGTGGACGTCGAGCTCACCGGCACGCTCACCCGCGGGCAGATCGTGGGGGACCGCCTGGGCCGGTGGGGCCGGCGCCCGAACGTCGAGGAGCTGGTCGACGTCGACGTCCCTGCTGTCCTCGACCACCTGCTCGCCACCCTGCGGGAGGGACTTGCTCGACCCGAGACCGGGTACGGGGCGTAATCCACTCCTCGGCTCGGTGAGCGCACGGCCCAGCGACCGGAACATCAGGGCGCCAGTTCGCTCCGGCGTCGACCCACCTCCCGCAGTGCGCCCTGCAACGAGGAACCCGTGAAGGGCAGCGACCCCAGATCCACGGCCTGAGCTGCCCGCAGCGAGAGCGTCATCGAGCTTCGAGCGGCAGGTTGTGGCAGCCCAATCGCATCGGCGAATGCTTCCCAGTGACGTCGGCGGATCCGTGAGGTACGGCCGTCGATAGGCAATGCCATGTGGCCGAGGCCTTGGCCTGCACCCCGGGGATCGCGTGACGGTCCGGTGCATCAGTCAGCGCCCGGAAGCCCAGGTCCGAAGGGTCGTCGTCGGCAAGTGGCTCGGGTTCGATGGGTGACGATCCGGCCGGCACGACTTGCACGTCACCCGGGACGTCGCCACCCACCGCGAGCAGCAGCGTGAGTTCGTCATCGACTGAGGTCTTCGTCTCGCGGCGCATCACCGTGAGGCGGTGCCCTTCCGGGAGCAAACCGGCGAAGAACGGCGGCAACCCGCCGCCAGGGCGGATGATGGGCCTGTCTGCGACGGGCAGGGTCGTGGCGACGGGCTCGCCCGCATACCCACCGCGGTAACGGAACGTCACCTCCCCCGAGTGTGTCCGCTCGAGGTGCGCGGCGAGAACTCCGGCCTTGTATACATCCGCGCGGTCGACGAACCGCAGGGTGACTAGGTCAGGCAGAGTGCTCACTGAGTCACCGTCAGGGTGAGGCCTAGCACGGTGATGACGCTGAGCACGGCGCTGAGGCCGGGACTGCCCGAACCTTTTTCGATCTCACGGATCGTGCGGTCGGAGAGCCCGGCCAATTCTCCGAGCTGTTGCTGGGTGAGTCCCGCTTCACCGCGGGCACGATGAACCGCCGCGCCGATGTCGCGCGCGAGCCCGTCAATGGCCATCATGCGGAACGATCCTTCCGAATCGATGTGAGAGTGCCCAAGTATGCCACCGTGACTACCGTTTCGGAAGAATCCTTCCGAAATTGTGAGAACGTGCGGGCGGGCAGGCCCGCTGCCGCCCGTCTGCGCGCGCACGGAACAGTGCTTCCGAGCGAGTTCTCCGCTGAGTCGTGGCATCGTGCCTCGCACGGGGGATCTCGGTTGCCATGGGCCTCAGTGGAAACCTCAGCGATACACCCCTAGGACTGCAGCAACTCTCGCTCCGGGCTCCGATCGGCACCTCGGCTGGTGAGCCTCCCGAGCATCGAGGACACCTCGGTTCGCCTCTCCGAGCTAGCGGTCATCTCGCCCGCCGCTGTGAGGTCGTCCCCGAAGGTCAAACCAACCACGCCGGTCACGTCGGCACCAATACGACGGAACAGGCGCTCCAGGTCCGCGAGCGATCCCTCCGCGCCATGCCAGCTGTAGCCGAGAACCGCGACCGGCAGGTCCTGCCATTCGGCGTACAGGTAGTCGATCGCATTCTTCAGCGCCCCGGGGTAGGAGCCGTTGTACTCCGGTGTGATGATCAGCAGCGCATCGAGGGAGGCGATCCGGTGGGCCCACGTGTCCGCCCGCGACGAACTCCGCGGCTTCCCTGCCCGCGGCGAGTGCGGCTCGGCGAAGGCCGGCAGGTCGATGTCCCGCAGGTCGATGACATCGACCTCCCAGGTTCCGCTCTCGTAGTCGGTGCGCAGGATTTCAGTAGCCCAGTCGGCGACGGGGCCGCCCACCCGGTTCGGGCGGGCGCTGGCGACGATGATGCCCAGGGTCCTCATGCCTCGCGCAACTCCGCGCCCCGTGCCGATGTTCCGTCCCGCGTCGAGGACGTGACCTAACGCTCCTCGCGGGGTGGGCGCGGCGGATCAGGCCTCACCGCTCGGCCGCTGAGGATCCTGGACGGTCCCGGCTCGCGGCCTCGGTGCCCTCTCCGGTGGCCTCGGAGTCGTCGCCGTCGCTCGCTGCGTCGTCGGCGGCGTGGGACCCGTCGGGGTCCTCCGGGTCGGCGCAGTCGGTGTACCAGGAGCTCAGCTCCGGATCCTCGCTCGTGAAGTCGGCCCCGGCACCCTGGCCGGGGACGACCCGCTCGGGCCGGAACACGAAGTCATCGCCCATCTCGTCGATGCCCTGCATCACCCCGCGGCTGACGGCCTCCTTCGCGTAGCGGCGACGGATCATGTAGGGGTCCGTGCTGAGGTCCTTCGCCCAGGAGACCATCATGCCCAGGACGATGACCGCGAACGGGGCCGAGCCCGTCACCATCACCGCTTGCAGCCCGGACAGGGCGTTCTCGCCGCCGGCGAGGAGGAGGAAGAGGGCCAGCAGCCCCAGCATGACACCCCAGGTGATCGTGACCATCGTCGAGGGCACGGGACGGCCGGACTGCGACATCGATCCGACCACGTTGGTCGCCGAGTCCGCCGCGGTGACGAAGAAGATGACGATCGCAATGATCACCAGGATCTGCGTGATGCCCGTCAGCGGGAGATTCGCCAAGAGGTCGAACATGACGTTCTCCCCGGTGTCCTCGATCTCGAGCCCCGGGCCCTCCATCTCCTGGAAGATCGCGGTCGCCCCGAACACGACGTACCAGAGCAGGGATATGAAGGAGGGCACCAGGACCACCACGACGACGTACTCGCGCAGCGTGCGACCTTTGGAGATCTTCGCGAAGAACATCCCGACGAACGGTGACCAGGCGATCCACCAGCCCCAGAACATCATCGTCCAGTCGAGGACGAACGCCTGCTCCTCGTCCCCCTGGCTGGGTGACACCGACAGCATGGCGGGGAGGTTCTGGACGAAGGAGTAGATGCTCGCGGGCAGCGCGTCCAGGATGAACATGGTCGGTCCCGCGATCAGGACGAAGCCCGCGAGCACCGCCACGAACCCCATGTTGATGTTCGACAGGATGCGGATGCCGCGCTTGATGCCGGTGACCGCGGAGACGATGAACAGCACGCTCAGCACCGTGATGATGCCCACCAGGAACAGGTTCCCCTCCAGGTCCCATCCCGTGACGATCATGGTGCCGGTCTGGATCTGCAGAGCGCCGATGCCCAGCGACGTGCTCGTGCCCAGCAGCGTCACCAGCACCGCGAAGATGTCGATCACTTTCCCGATCTTCTTGTGGGAGCCGTCGGGGAAGACCGGCTCGAAGACGCTGGAGATCAGCGGCAGCCGGCCGCGCCGGTACGCCGAGTACGCGATCGCGCCGCCCACCAGGGCGTAGATCCCCCAGGCCAGACTGGCCTGGTGCAGCATCCCCTGCGACATGGCCGGCAGCACCGCTCCCTGTGTCTCCGGTTCTGCCTCGACCCAGGGTGCGGGCTCCAGGAAATGGGACAGGGGCTCCATCGGCCCGTAGAAGATGAGGCCGATGCCCAGCCCTGCCGCGAACAGCATCGAGATCCACGAGGCCCGCGAGTACTCCGGTTCGGTGTCATCGGCTCCCAGACGGATCTTCCCGGTGGGGCCGAAGCCGATGGCGAACATGAACAGCAGCCCGATCACCATGACGGCCCCCAGGAACCAGCCCAGGTGCACGACCACCCATTCCTGCATGCTGGTCCCGACCTCGTCCACGTTCTCCGGGACGAACGCAGCCCATGCCACGAGCGCCGCGGACACCGCCAGGGCCACCACGAAGACAGCTTTGCTGAGGGGGAAGCTGCGGTGGGCGTCCTCGACGCTGATCCCGGGGATCAGTCCCGGATGCAGCGCCACCCCGCCGTCGGTGGGGCGACGCAGCAGGCGCCGCGCCCTCTCCATGCCGCGTTCGGGGCGCGCGGGACGCTGGCTACCGGATTGCGCGGAGGGGGTCATCGGGTCCTGGGCAGGATGATCGTCCATGGGGCTCCGAACCGAGGGGGTGGGCGGGGAACACGGGCCGCGGGCCTCCTGAACCTGGCGACTGTGCGCAGGTCCACCCGTTGCACGAGATTAGCAAGACAGCTCCGGCGGGCCGGGTGTCGGGGGTCCCCGATAGAATTCCTCCATGAGCGCCGACACCACTACGACAGCGCATCCCACCGATCCGGACTGCGTCTTCTGCCGCATCATCGCCGGGGAGATCCCCTCGGAGCAGGTGCACGCCGATGAGTACGTCGTCGCCTTCCGCGACGTGGCGCCGAAGGCTCCCGTCCACGTCCTGGTGGTGCCGCGCGCCCACCTCGCCGATGTCCGCGACCTCGCCGGGGAGCCCGCGCTTCTCGCCCACGTCGCCACCACCGCCGCGGAGATCGCGCGTCGCGAGTCGGGCGGCGACTTCCGCCTGATCTTCAACACCGGCGAGAGCGCCGGACAGACCGTCTTCCACGTGCACGCCCACGTCCTCGCGGGCGGATCGCTCGCAGAAGGAGAAATGTGACCGACTCCCTCACCCCCGTGCCCGGCACGGCAGGCGCCGTGATCGAGCGGCGCCTGGCGATCCCGGACCACCTCACGCCCTTCCAGATACTGGGGCAGAACGACCAGGCCCTTGCGGCGCTGGAGGATGCGGTGCCCGACGCCGACGTCCACGTCCGCGGCCACCAGGTGACCGTGCGCGGCATCGAGGACGCTGCCCGGCGCGCCGAGCACATCGTGCGGACGCTCATCGAGCTCGCCGCGACCGGTCAGGCCGTGACCGCGGATGCCGTGCAGCGCGCCCTGGACCTGTACGGCGACGAGCGCGCCGCCGGTCGCCGCATCGACAATGTCCTCAGCCAAGCCGTCCTGTCCGCTCGCGGCCGAACCATCCGCCCCAAGACCCTCGGGCAGAAGGAGTACGTGGATGCGATCGAGCAGAACACCATCACCTTCGGCATCGGCCCCGCCGGCACCGGCAAGACCTACCTCGCGGTCGCCATGGCCGTCCAGCAGCTGCTGACGAAGCAGATCAACCGGATCATCCTGACCCGCCCCGCCGTGGAGGCGGGGGAGCGGCTCGGGTTCCTCCCCGGCACCCTGAACGAGAAGATCGACCCGTACCTGCGTCCCCTGTACGACGCCCTGCACGACATGCTCGACCCGGAGTCGATTCCCCGCCTGATGGGCGCGGGAACCATCGAGGTGGCGCCGCTGGCGTACATGCGCGGCCGCACCCTGAACGACGCCTTCATCATCCTGGACGAGGCGCAGAACACCACGCCCGAGCAGATGAAGATGTTCCTGACCCGCCTCGGCTTCAACTCCACCATGGTGGTCACCGGTGACGTCACCCAGGTCGACCTGCCCGGGGACCAGAGAAGCGGGCTGCGGGTCGTCGAGCAGGTGCTGCGAGGCGTCGACGACATCGAGTTCTGTCGCCTGTCCGCACGGGACGTGGTGCGCCACCGCCTGGTGTCCGACATCGTCGAGGCCTACGGCCGGTGGGAGGTCGGCCCCGGGCAGGGCCAGAAGGGCGGCGGGAACCGGGAGCAGCGCCGCGCCGGCCTGCAGCACCGCCACCCCGGCCGCGGCCGCAGCGAGCAGGCGCCGCCCGAGCAGGACGCGCCGCGCAGTGCGGAGCGGGAGCGATGAGCATCGAGGTCAGCAACGAGACCACCACCCGGATCGATGAGAAGGAGTTCGTGGAGCTCGGCCGGTACGTGTTCCAGGCGATGCACCTGCACCCGCAGACCGAGCTGTCCATCCTGTTCATCGACGAGCCCGCCATGGAGCAGCTGCACGTGCAGTGGATGGACGAACCCGGCCCCACCGACGTCCTGTCCTTCCCGATGGACGAGTTGCGCCCCGGAACCGAGACGGATCCCGCCACCGAGGGGCTGCTCGGGGACATCGTCATCTGCCCGACGGTCGCCGCGACACAAGCCGCCGACACCGGCCACAGCGCGATCGAGGAGATGCTGCTGCTGGCCACCCACGGGATGCTCCACCTGATGGGCTACGACCACGCCGAGGAGGAGGAGCGGCACGTCATGTTCGACCTCCAGCGGCGTCTGCTGCTGACCTTCCTCGCGTCCCGCGCGAACCGCGCCTGACCCACCGCCCGAGGCCCCGCCGATGACCGTCATGCTGTGGACCCTGGTGCCGCTCGCCGTTCTGGCGCTGGTGTGCGGGGCCGCCCTCACCGCAGCGGACTCCGCCCTGCTGACCGTCCGTCGCAGCGCCCTGGAGCGAGAGCTCGAGGACCGACCTCGCCGCATTCGCGAGCGCGTGCAGCGGCAGTACGACGACGCGCCACGCACGTTCGCCGCGACATCGCTCGCGACCGTGCTCGCCGAGGCGATCTTCGCGGTGGCGGTCACCGCCATCGTCTTCGAGACGATGGACGGGTGGGTGCTGACCACGCTGCTCGCGATCGCGATCGCCGGGCTCGTCACCTTCCTCGCCGCATCGGTCTCCCCGCGCACCTTCGGCCGGAGGAACCCGGAGAAGGTCGCGATCGCGCTGTCGGGCCTCATCGGCCTCGCCCGCGCGCTGCTCGGACCCGTGACGGCTCTGCTGGTCCACATCGGCTCCGCCCTCACCCCCGGTGGCAAGGTCCGCGGCGGCCCCTACGCCACCGAGGCGGAGCTGCGACAGTTCGTCGACCGAGCCACCGAGGCGCAGGAACTGGAGCACGACGAGCGGGACATGATCCAGGGCGTCTTCGACCTCGGCGGCACCCGCGTCCGCGAGATCATGGTGCCTCGGACCGACATGGTCACCATCGGGGCCGACGCCACCGCCCGCAAGGCGATGCGCCTGTTCGTCCGCTCCGGCTTCTCCCGCATCCCCGTGATCGGCGACAGCGCTGACGACCTGCTCGGCGTCCTCTACGCCAAGGACGTCATGCGCACGATCCACTCCCCGTGGGACCCGCGACCCGAGCTGCCCGCCACCGACATCATGCGACCGCCGATGTTCGTCCCCGAGTTCGTGGCCGCCGACGACGTCCTCCGGCAGATGCAGGAGCGCCGCATCCACGTCGCCATCGTCGTCGACGAGTACGGCGGGGTCTCCGGCATCGTCACCATCGAGGACGTGGTCGAGGAGATCGTTGGGGAGATCGCCGACGAGCACGACCGCGTGGAGGCGGAGATCGAGGACCTCGGCGAGGGGGTGTTCCGCGTCCCCGCCCGCGAGAGCATCACCACCGCCGGGGAACTGTTCGGACTGGAGATCGAGGACGAGGACGTCGACACCGTAGGAGGGCTGCTGGCCAAGACCCTCGGCAGAGTCCCGGTCCCGGGCGCAGAGGCCGATGCCCACGGCTTGCACCTCCTGGCCGAGAAGACCACCGGGCGACGGCGGGTGCTGGCCACCGTGCTCGTCGGGCGCACCCCACGCGCCGAGGACACTCCCGACCAAACCACCGACCCCGATCCGGTGCCTGAGCGCACCGCAGCGAAGGACGACGATGACTGACCACACCCCCCGCGAGACCCCTGAGATCGACCCCGGCTCCGAGGCGAGAGGGGAGGTGCAGCGCTCCGGATTCGTCGCCCTCGTCGGCCGCCCGAACGTCGGCAAGTCCACGCTCACCAACGCCCTGGTGGGGGACAAGGTCGCGATCACTTCCTCGAAGCCGCAGACCACCCGGCGCGCGATCCGCGGGATCGTCACCCGCGAGGACGCCCAGATCATCCTGGTCGACACCCCCGGGGTGCATCGCCCGCGCACACTCCTGGGGGAGCGGCTGAACGACCTGGTCCGCGAGACACTCACCGAGGTGGACGTGGTGGGGTTCTGCCTGCCGGCGGACCAGAAGATCGGACCGGGGGACACCTACATAGCCCGGGACCTCGCGGAGATCCGGCAGGGCCGGTCCCGCCCGAAGCTGATCGCCGTCATCACCAAGACCGACCTGGTCTCCCGCGAACGAGTCGCCGAGCACCTGCTGGACGTCTCCCAGCTGCTGGAGTTCGACGAACTGGTCCCGATCAGTGCCGTCACCGGTGCCCAGGTGGACACCTTGCTCGAGGTCATCGCCGGGCAGCTGCCCGAGGGCCCGCAGCTCTACCCCGACGGGCAGCTGACCGAGGAGACGGACGAGGACCGCATCGCCGAGCTGATCCGCGAAGCAGCCCTGGAGGGGGTGCGCGACGAGCTCCCCCATTCGATCGCCGTGGTCGTCGAGGAGATCGTCGAGACCGACCCGGACGGTGATCCGTTTAAGCAGATGGACCCGGGCCAGGGACGCCTGGTGGTCCGCGCCTCGATCTTCGTCGAGCGTGACTCGCAGAAGGGCATCATCATCGGCCGCGGTGGCTCCCGGCTGCGGGAGGTGGGCACCACCGCCCGCCGGCAGATCAACGAGCTGCTGGGCAGGAAGGTGCACCTGGACCTGCGGGTGAAGATCGCCAAGGACTGGCAGCGCGACCCCCGCCAGCTGCGCCGCCTGGGATTCTGACCCGTCGGCCCCCGTCCACGTCTCGGGATGCGGAGCGCCGTCCCGCCGCGTGTCGGCGGTGCTACGGTGGCGCCCATGCGCGGATCGATCCTTCTGCTTATCCGCCGCGTCGAGGCCTGATCAGCCGGGCTCCTCGTCGCGGCTGATGCCCCACGCCTCCCGGCACCCCGAAACGTCAGAAGGATCAACCGTGAACGCACGCTTCGCCACCTCGCATTTCTCCGCGCATCCCGATAGCGCCCCCCGGCCCGAGAGCGCCGACATCCCGCCGGTCGCCGCCTCCGCCGAATCGTCGATGCCCGTCCTCGGCGCCGATGGGACCGACCCGCAGCAGCCCTCGGGCATGCCGACGGGGAAGTACCTGCCCTTCGACCAGCAGATCACGGTCGACCTGCCGGACCGGACGTGGCCCTCCCGCACCATCACCCGCGCGCCCCGCTGGTGCGCAGTGGACCTGCGCGATGGCAACCAGGCGCTCATCGATCCCATGAACTCCGAGCGGAAGCTGCGGATGTTCGAGCTGCTGGTCCGCATGGGGTACAAGGAGATCGAGGTGGGGTTCCCCTCCGCCAGCGCCACCGACTTCGATTTCGTGCGCACCCTCATCGAGGAGGACCGGATCCCGGACGACGTGTCCATCCAGGTGCTCACGCAGGCCCGCGAGCACTTGATCGAACGCACCTATCAGGCGCTCGCCGGGGCGAAGAAGGCCGTCGTCCACCTGTACAACTCCACCTCGATCGTGCAGCGGGACGTCGTGTTCCGCTCCGATGAGAACGGCATCCTGGACATCGCCGTGCAGGGTGCACTGCTGTGCAAGAAGTACGAGGAGACGATCACCGAGGTCGAGATCACCTACGAGTACTCCCCGGAGTCCTACACCGGCACCGAGCTGGAGTACGCGGCAAAGGTCTGCAATGCCGTCATCGAGGTCATGCAGCCCACGCCCGAGCACAAGATGATCATCAACCTGCCGGCGACCGTCGAGATGGCGACCCCCAACGTGTACGCCGACTCCATCGAGTGGATGCACCGCCACCTGGACCGCCGCGATTCCCTGGTGCTGTCGCTGCACCCCCACAACGACCGCGGCACCGGGGTGGCCGCCGCCGAGCTCGGCTACCTGGCCGGCGCCGACCGGATCGAGGGGTGTCTGTTCGGCAACGGGGAGCGGACCGGCAACGTCGACCTGGTGACCTTGGGGCTGAACCTGTTCAGCCAGGGCATCGACCCGCAGATCGACTTCCGCGACCTCGACGAGATCCGCCGCACCGTCGAGCACTGCAACCAGATGAAGGTGCCCGAGCGCAGCCCGTACGGCGGCGACCTCGTGTTCACCGCGTTCTCCGGCTCCCACCAGGACGCCATCAAGAAGGGCCTGGAGCGGATGGACCACGACGCCGCGCAGGCGGGTGTCGACCGCGACGACCTCGTGTGGCGCGTCCCCTACCTGCCGATCGACCCGAAGGACGTGGGTCGCTCCTACGAGGCGGTGATCCGCGTGAACTCGCAGTCCGGCAAGGGCGGCATGGCCTATCTGCTGCGCACCGAGCACGGTCTGGACCTGCCGCGCCGCCTGCAGATCGAGTTCTCCGGGATCGTGCAGCACCGCACCGACGCCCACGGCGGGGAGATCTCCCCGGTGGCGCTGTGGGAGGCGTTCGTCGACGAGTACTTGCCCAGCGGTCACGACGAGACCAGCTGGGGACGATACAGCTTCAGCAGCATTCAGCAGCAGTCCGAGGGCGAGGGCACCGACCGCATCCGGGTGGTGGTCCAGGACGGCGAGCAGGAACAGGTCATCGAGGGCTACGGCAACGGCCCGCTGGACGGCTTCGTCCGCGGCCTCTCCGAGCACGGGATCGACCTGCGGATCCTGGACTACGCCGAGCACGCGCTGACCGAGGGTGAGCAGTCACTCGCGGCGTCCTACGTGGAGTGCGAGATCGGGGACCGCATCTACTGGGGCGTGGGCATCGACGGGTCGATCGTGCGGGCATCCATCGAGGCCGTCGTCTCGGCGCTGAACCGCTCGGAGCGCGACGCCGCCTGACGGTTCTGCGGTTTGCCCCTCACCTCGTCCGGCGTCCCGGCGCGCGGAGGTCTCGCACTGAGGGTGATGCCGATCGAGGCGATCACCACCAGCACCACGGCGCCGACGGTGAGGGGCGTGACGCCCTGGCCGAGCAGGATCAGGCCGGCGATCAGCGCGATCACCGGCTCGAGGCTGAGCAGCACGCCGAACACGTGGCGGGGGAGACGGCGCAGGGCTGAGAGCTCCAGCGTGTACGGGATCACGGTGGCGAGCAGCGCCGTCCCTCCGGCGAGCAGCAGCAGCTGCGGGTTCGCGACCGCCTCGATCACGCCTCCCATGCCCATCGGCAGCAGTCCGAGCGAACCGATGGTGACGGCCACAGCGAGACCGCCCTGGCCGGGGATCAGCTGCCCGACGCGCGCACTGGTGAGGACGTAGCAGCCCCAGAACACGCCGGCGACGGCCGCGAACAGCACCCCGACCAGGTCGAGGCTCTCGGCGCCGAGCATCGAGTCCACCCCGAACAGGCCCATCCCCAGCAGCGCCAGCAGCACGCACAGCAGGTCACGGCCCCGACGGGAAAGGATCGCGGCCAGGACGAGCGGGCCCAGGAACTCGATCGCGACCGCGGTACCGAGCGGGATCCGGTCGATCGCGAGGTAGAAGCAGCCATTCATCGCCCCCAGGGTCAACCCGAACAGCACCACCGCGCGCCACTGCCCGGTCGTCCACAGGTGGACGGCGGGACGGATCAGCACCAGCAGGATCATCCCGGCGATACCCAGCCGCAGGGTCGTCACCCCGACAGGGCCGAGGTCGGCGAAGAGCTGCGTGGCAAGGGCCGCCCCGAACTGCAGGGAGATGCAGGAGCCGAGAATCATGGCGATGGCGCGGGACTGGCCCGGGGAGGAGGGTGTCGAGGTCACCGGACCAGTGTCCACGCCACGGATAGTTCAGTCCATCTCCATTTCATGACCGATACCATGAAGGACAGCTTCACAATCACGGGTGGGTGAGGCTGGATCTCCGGAGGAGGAACCCGCGTGCTCTCCCTGCACCGTCTGCGCATGCTGTCCGAGCTGCACCGCCTGGGCACCGTCGCCGACGTCGCCCGGGTGCTGTCCTACACGCCGTCGGCCGTCTCTCAGCAGCTGGCGCTGCTGCAGAAGGAGGCGGGCGTCCCCCTCACCGAGAAGGTGGGCCGCCGTCTCCGCTTGACCGACGCCGGCCTCGACCTCGTCGGCCACGCCGACGCCATCCTCGCCAGGCTCGCCGAGGCGGAATCGGAGCTCGCCGGTCACCGTCCCGACGTGTCCGGCACGCTGCGGATCTCCTCGTTCCAGACACCGCTGCTCTCGATCCTCCCGCACGCCGTCGCCGCTCTCGAGGCCGCACACCCCCACCTGCATCTGCTCCTGACCCAGCGGGAACTGCCCCAGGCCCACGAAGCGCTGCTCGCCCGCGAGGACGACCTGATCCTGGGAGAGGAGTTCCCCGGTGTCCTGGAGCCGCTCGTCCCGGGCCTCGACCGCGAACCCCTCCTCCCGGATCCCCTGCTTCTGGTCACCCCCACGAGCGGCACCTGGTCGCGGGCCACGCGGCTCGCTGACCTGGCCGATGCTCCCTGGATCTTGGAGCCGGCGAGCTCCGCGACCGGGTCCTGGCAGCGCTCCGCACTCCGCTCCGCCGGTGTCGAACCCGATGTGCGGGTCGCGAGCCCCGATCCCCTCATCCAGGCCCACTTCGTGCGCATCGGGCACGGAGTCGCGATCATTCCTGCACTCATCGCCGGGCAGCATCTGAGCGGGCTGCGGCTGCTGCGAATGCCCGGACGTCCGCAGCGGCAGATCTTCACCTCGGTGCGGAGGGGACGCGCGCACCACCCCGCCGTGATCGCGGTCCGGACGGCGCTGGCCGAAGCCGCGCGCGTCGCCCCCGTCGGCACCATCGCCGGAGAGATCCATCCGTGACCTCCGCCTGGCACGGATCCGTGGTGCGCCAGGTCACAATAGAGGCATGTCCGCGCCTTCCCCAGCACCCGACAGACCCCACCGGCGGCTGCAGGGGTGGATGCTCGGCATCGTTCTGATCCTCCTCGGACTCGCGGCCGTCCTCGCATTCCTCACCCGCGGCACCACCGACCCCCTCGGTGCGGACGCCCCCCAGGACGTCTTCAGCGCCACGCGGGCGAGCGCGGCTGTCGCGGACGTCGTCGCCACCCCGCGGGTCGTCGGCAGCGAGGAGAACGCCCGTGCCCGCGAGGACCTCGCAGCCCAGCTCATGGACCTCGGCTACGAGATCGAGGAGTCAGAGGGCAGCGCGACCCGGGTCCGTGTGGACGATGCCCGGGCGGGGGGCTCCCGTGTCACGAACCTCGCTGCATCCCTCCCGGGCAGCGACCCCACGGGCACCCTCGTGCTCGCCACCCACATCGACACCGTCCCCGGTTCCCCCGGTGCCGGTGATGCCGGAGCGGGTCTCGCGGTGGTGATGGAGACAGCCCGGATCCTCGCCGCGGAGGACCCCCGCAACGACGTGCTCGTCCTCATCGTCGACGGGGAGGAGGAAGGTCTGCGCGGCGCCGACGCCTACCTGCGTGATCGTGCCGGTGAGCTGCTCAGTCCGGTCGTCGTGCTGAACCACGAGGCGCGGGGCGTCTCCGGCCGACCGGTGATCATCCGTACCGCCGGGCCGGTCGACACGGTGCTCACCGGCCGCCCCGGGGTCGAGGCGGAGTCCTTCAACGACGCCCTGTTCGAGATCGTCCCCAACGACACCGACTTCACCCGCTACGCCGAGGCGGACTGGTGGGGCCTGGACATGGCCCTGATCGGTGGCGCCTGGTACTACCACACGCCGTGGGACGACGCCCGCCACCTCGACCCCTCGTCCCTGCAGACCTTCGGGGACATGACCCTCGAGCATGCCCGCGACCTCTCCGGCCGCGACCTCGGCGCGCTCGGGGACCCTGCGTCGACGCGACCCGTGCTGACCACCCAGCCGTGGGGGGTGCTGACCCTGCCGGTACCCGCGGTGCAGGTCATCGCGGTGCTCGCGGTAGCGCTCCCGCTGGTGGTCCTGGCGATCCAGCGGGCGCGCGGTCGGATGACCGTCACCGGGTTCCTGACCTCAGGCCTCGGCGGGGTGGTCGCGATCATCGGCGCCGGGGTCGCCGCGATCGCCCTGTGGGACGCCGGGGTGGCCACGCGGGCGGGCTTCACCTCCTACGCGGTCGGGGAGCCGCGGAACCCCGCACTCTTTGTCGTCGCCGACGCCCTCGTGGGGCTGCTCACCGTCACCTTGGTGTGGGCGGCGCTGCGGCGGATCCTCACCGCCGTCACGGCCTCCCACGGGTTCGTGTTCGGCGCCGCGGTGCTGTTCGGCGCCGCGGTCGCCTGGTCACCGGGGCTGCTGAGCTTCATGGTGGTGCCGGTCGCGGCGGGGGTGTTCGGCGCCTGCCTGGTGCCGTTCCTTCCGGAGTCGGCGCGGATCCCGGTCCACGGTGTGCTTCTGCTGCCGGTGGCCTGGA
>JAUNUA010000007.1:228-5742 GCA_030538435.1 Brachybacterium sp. | reverse complement strand
CCGGAGTCGGCGCGGATCCCGGTCCACGGTGTGCTTCTGCTGCCGGTGGCCTGGATGGTGGGCACCCAGGCCTCCCTCACTCTCGAGTTCGGGGTCGGCTCCGGCGCGGGCCTGCTTGCCGTTCTCGTCACCTGCGCGATGGCGCTCGCCTCGCCGTTGCTGACCGTCCTGGCGAGTCGCCGCCTGCGCCTCGTCCACGGGCTGCTGCTCCCGGCCGCCGCAGTGCTCGCGATCGCCGGGCTGGTGCTCGCCGGCACCGCAGTGAGCCAGGCCATCGGCGGGCCACGCCAGGTCAGCCCGCAAGCGATGCTCGACGCGGACTCCGACGCCGTCACCTGGTCCTACCGGGGTGAGCCGAACGGAGGTCGGGCCGTCCTGGACTCCCTCACCGAGCAGGTATCCCACGCCAATCTCCCCCCGCCGGAGCTGGAGGTCCTGGAAGTGCAGCAGGGCCAGGGTCCCGACGGGGACCGGCGCCGGGTCACCGTGGAGCTCACCTCGCCGCGCGGCGGCACCGCGTTCCTCCTGACCCCGGTCGCGAACGCCGAGGACGGCGGTGGGGACCAGGAGCGGATCGTGCTGGCCGACCTGCGGATCGACGGGGAAGTGGCGATCGGGGAGGTGACGGGGGCCGAGTCGGTCCGGTATGTGGGCATCCCCGCCGAGGAGAGCGTCACCGTCGAGATGACGATCCCCGACGAGCCACTGGACCTTGTCCTTGCCGACGAGACCTACGACCTGAGTGACCTCGGAGCCACGATCACCACACCCGACGGGCAGCTGTTCGTGGAGCCGGTCGTCTACGTGCGGACCGTCGTCACCGTCTGAGCCGCACCAGGCGCGCTCCCCACCGTGCGCAAGCGGTCCGCTCGGGGTGGTCCGTGGGTCGGTCAGGTCAGGCCGCGCCGAGAGGCACCGTCGCCAGCACCTCGTGCAGCGGACCGCCGGACCGGCCCGCCCCCAGGCGGGAGGAGGCCAGCTCGATCTCCTCCACCAGCCATTCCGGGCCGCGATACACCGACAGCGCCCGCACCACCTCGGCCAGCACCAGCTCCGTCGGGTCGGGCTCAGGTGCCACGCCGCGGCGCCGCGAGCGTCGGGCGCGCGGCGCACGCGCCGAGACCCGCGCCACCGTGAGGTGGGCACGCCGCCGCGCGCGGTCCGGTTCACCCATCAGGTCCTCGGACATCAGGGAGGCGAGCGGCCCCACCTCGCCACCGACGCCGACCCACAGGGTGCGAGCGGAGAACACCCCGGCGCCGGCCAAGTGCAGACGCAGCGGACGGTGCGAGGAGGCGATCAGGGCGAGGTCCGCCACCGCATCGTCCACCGCGCCGTCCGGCAGGTGCGGGACGAACGCCAACGTCAGGTGCCGCTGGTCCGCGTCACCCCACCGCAGGACCCGGCCCGCCCGATCGCGCACGTCCTCCAGGGCGGCATCGAGGTGGTCGAGAACATCGGCAGGGGGACGGATCGAACAGAACGCGCGCACCGCCCCATCCTCGCACCGTGCACCGACCGGCGGCCCGGGCGGCGTAGGCTCACGGAACCATGCAGAAGCTCTACCGGGACGACGCGATCGTGCTGCGGACCCACCCGCTCGGCGAGGCGGACCGCATCATCACCCTGCTGACCCGTCGGCACGGGAAGGTGCGGGCGGTCGTGAAGGGGGTGCGCCGCACCGGCAGCCGCTTCGGAGCGCGCCTGGAGCCCTTCGGTCTGGTGGACGTGCAGCTGCACGCCGGGAAGAGCCTGCACACCGTCACGCAGGTCGTCACCATCGAGACCTTCGCCCACGCCATGAGCTCCGACTACAGCCGGTACACCGCCGGCAGCGCGATGCTGGAGACCACGGATCGCCTCACCGACGACGTCGTCGACCCCTCCGCCCAGCAGTTCCTGCTGCTGGTCGGCGCGATGCGAACGGCCGCCGCCGGCCAGATCCCCGCGGCCCTGGTCCTGGACGCCTTCCTGCTGCGCACCCTCGCCCACGCCGGATGGGCGCCCGAGCTGCGCGTCTGCGCGTCCTGCGGCGCCGCTGGGCCGCACCACGCCTACGACATCTCCGCCGGCGGCCTGGTGTGTTCCGCCTGCCGCCGGGCCGGGGCCGTGGCGGTGCGGCAGGGCGCCATCGAACACCTCATCTTCCTGCTCGCCGGGGACTGGGAGAATGTGCGTGCCGCCGACGCGACGATCCAGCTCGAGGCCAGCCGCCTGATCGCCGACTCCGTGACCTGGCACCTGGAGCGGACCGTGCGCTCGCTGGGATACGTCGAGCGGTGAGCACCACCCGACCTGCGAGAAGGAGCACCGCCCTGTGAGGACCGGCTACACCGACCCGTACCCCCACCCCGAGGGGGCGCAGCCACCGCAGCTGCCCGCCCCCGTGGTGCCGGGGCATGTGGCCGTCGTGATGGACGGCAACGGGCGCTGGGCGAACCAGCGCGGTCTGCCCCGGACGGCTGGTCACGAGGCCGGGGAGGCGGCGCTGCTGGACGTGGTCGCCGGCGCCCTGCAGATCGGCATCACCCACCTGTCCGCGTACGCCTTCTCCACGGAGAACTGGAAGCGCTCCCCGGACGAGGTGCGGTTCCTGATGGGGTTCTCCCGCAGCGTCCTGCGCCGCCAGCGCGACACCCTGAACTCCTGGGGGGTGCGCATCGTGTGGATCGGCCGGCCACAGCGCCTGTGGGGCTCGGTCATCCGGGAGCTGCAGGAGGCCGAGCGTCTCACCGCGGAGAACACCCGGATGACGCTCTACATGTGCGTGAACTACGGCGGGAGAGCGGAGATCGTCGACGCCGTCCGCGCGATCGCCGCTGAGGCGAGGAGCGGGAGGATCAGCGGCCGGGGCATCACCGAGAAGACCGTCGCGGCGCACCTGCACGACGCGGACATGCCGGACGTGGACCTGTTCGTCCGCTCCAGCGGGGAGAGCCGCACCAGCAACTTCCTGCTGTGGCAGTCGGCCTACGCCGAGCTGGTCTTCGTCCCCGAGCTGTGGCCGGACGTCGACCGTCGGGTGCTCTGGCGCGCGGTCACCGAGTATGCGCGTCGGGATCGTCGCTACGGGGGAGCGGTCGATGCTCCGGAGCCGGCGGTGATGCGTCCTTCGGCTGCTGAGCAGGCTGAGCGGCCGACGACGCAGTGAGTCCCGGGGCGTGAGGGCCGTGCTCCTCGCCGGTCACGGCGCCGTCGCCCATGTCGTCGCGGAATCTGTCCAGGGCGTCCCGGTGTCGGCGGCGCCTGCGAACCAAGGCCCCCACGATCACAGCGATGATCACCAGCACCGCGAGCGCCGCCCACGGGCTGCGCAGGAACAGCTCCAGCCACAGCCCGATCGCGGCCAGGCCGACGGTCGCGTACAGCACCGCCCAGGCGAACCCGCCGATCGCGAGCGCCGGCACGTAGAAGCGGTATGGCATCCGGGTGAGGCCCGCGGAGAAGTTCACGGCGGTCTGAAAACCGACCGTTAAGAAGCTGAGCGAGACGACCGGGGCGCCCCAGCGGTTGACGACATCGATCGCCGCCGCCACCTTCGGGCTCTCCACCAGCTCGGCGACGCGACCGCGCCGCGCCACCCGGTGGGCGCCGCGGCCCAGCATGTAGGTGGCGCCGGCGCGCAGGAACACGATCACCCACAGCACCGCGATCGCGGGCACCAGGGGCAGGGCGAACACCCAGTCGACGACACCGGACACGTCAGCCGGCCCGTTGCTCGTCCGCGGTGGGGGAGGCATGCTGCGGGCAGCGCCCGAACACCTCCATCGTGTGCTCGACCGCAGTGAAGCCGTGCTCGGCGGCGATGAGGCTGGTCCGCTCCTCCACATCGGGCGCCTGGAACTCCACGGTCGCCCCGCAGACCCGGCACACCAGGTGGTGGTGGTGGGAGTCCTCGGCGCACTGGCGGTAGATCGCCTCGCCCTCGTCGGTGACGAGCACATCGATCTGGTCGGCGGCCGCGAGCGCCTGGAGGTTCCGGTAGACCGTTGCCAGGCCGACCCGCTCCCCGTCGGCGGCCATCTGCTCGTGGATCTGTTGGGCGCTGCGGAAGTCCTCCTGACGGCCGAGGGCCGCCAGGATCGCGGTGCGCTGTTTCGTGGTGCGCTGCACGTTCATCCTCCCGTGATCGCCTCGCGCGGGCTGCGGGCCCGCATCGGTGCCAGAACCGTCCGGAGCAGCAACCCGGCCACGTACACCCCGATGGTCAGCAGCACGATCACGCCGCCGGGGGGCAGGTTCACGTACGCGGTCAGGACCAAGCCGCCGAGGCTGCAGATCAGGCCGATCGCCATCGCGCAGTGCATGGTGCGGGAGAAGCCGACGACGAGCGTCTGCGCGGCGGCCACCGGCACGATCATCAGCGCGGAGACCATCAGGGCTCCTACGATACGCATCGCCAGGGTCACCGTGAGCGCAGCGATCAGGGCGATGAGGATGTTCACCAGCCGCACGGGCAGACCGGACGCCTGGGCGAACTCCTCGTCGCTGGTGACGGCGAACAACAGGCGCCGCAGTCCGATCCCGACAGCCAGCACGATGACGGCCAGCACCACGGCGATCCACAGGTCGGAGCCGGTCACCGTTGCCAGGGATCCGAAGAGGTAGGCCATGAGGGACTGGGAGGTGCCACCGGCGAGTTGGATGATGACCACGCCGCCGGCGATGCCGCCGTAGAACAGGATCGCCAGGGCCACGTCGCGGCTGGTGTGGCCGACCATCCGCACCCATTCGATGGCGATCGCGCCGATCGCTGAGGCGACCAGCGCCCCGGGAATCGCGAGCAGGTCGTTCGGGGTCACCTGCAGCCAGGCACCGACCAGCCAGCCGACGGCCACTCCGGTGAGGGCCACGTGCCCGAGGCCGTCGCCGAGCAGCGACAGGCGCTTTTGCACCAGGTAGGTCCCGACGATGGGGGCGGTCAGCCCCATCATGATCGCGATGATCAGCGGGTACCGCATGATGTCGCTGGTCAGAAGCTCCAGGGGTGTCATCAGGGCTGCATCTCCGTTCCCAGGCCCTGCCCGGTGGTGATGACGTGGTCGTGGCCCGGGTCCAGCAGAGGCCGGTCCTCCGGGCGTCCGTCGTGGACGACGCGCCCGTGGTCCAGCACCACCGCGCGGGAGATGCGCTCGCTGAGCGGCCCCAGCTCGTGGAGCACGACGAGCACGGTCGTGCCGCGTTCGCGGAGGCGACCCAGCAGTGCCGCCAGTTGGGTCTGGGTGGCCAGATCCACCCCGCTGAAGGGTTCGTCGAGAACCAGGAAGCGGGGGGTGCGGACCAGGGCGCGCGCGATCATCACCCTCTGCCGCTGCCCCCCGGACATCTCGGTGATCGGGGTGTCGATGAGGTCGGCGAGGCCGACATCGGCCAGCAGCGCTGTGACGCGGGGATCGCGGACGCGGGGGAACCAGGCCCGCAGGCCCGGCCCCAGCAGCCCCGAGGCGACGGTCTCCCGGGCAGTGGCGGGGATGTTGCCGCCCTCTGCGGCGTGCTGCGGGGCATACCCGAGCC
>JAUNUA010000007.1:0-210 GCA_030538435.1 Brachybacterium sp. | reverse complement strand
GGTGCGCCCGGTGCTGCCGCACCGGCATCCCGAAGATTCGCGCCTGGCCAGAGTCCAGCGGGAGGGCCCCGACGACGGTGCGCAGCAGCGTGGACTTGCCGGAACCGTTGGCGCCGAGGAGCGCCACGAACTCGCCGGGGTCGATCCGCAGGTCGACATCGAAAAGGATCCTCTGGGATCCCAGCGACACGCAGGCGTCAAGGACCTCGA
>JAUNUA010000246.1 GCA_030538435.1 Brachybacterium sp. | reverse complement strand
CTGCCGCCCCGTTCCTGGTCGCCTCCGCCACCACGGCCTCCCCGGCTGCTGCTGCGAGCACCATCCACACGGTCGAAGCATCCACGATCAACTGCACCTCCGCGTTGACTGCTCCCTTCGCGCAGGCCCAGGGCGGCGGCTCTGCGCCTGTCTGTGCCAACAACACGTGGGTCTACGACCTGCCAGCCACGAATGCGCCCGCCACTGTTCGACGCACCGAGACCCACTGGGGCACCGGGAACTCAGTCGTGCAGTACCGCGAGGGACAGACCGTCACCCACGAGGCCGTATACGCCGGCACTCTCGGAGCAGCCGGACAGGCCGACAATGACTGGCACGTCCTGTGGCAACTGCACGGTCCGTTCAAGGACGGAAGCTGGCCCGGGCCCGCCCTCGGACTGAATGTTCGCAACGGTCAACTCCGCCTCGGCGGGGGCGCCGGCCACCCCGATCACAGCTGGGCCCGACGCAACTACGAGTGGGTGAGGCCTATCGCGACCTGGACGGACGGCAAGCCTGTCAGGGTCAGGGTCCAGACCTATCTCTCCTCCGACCCCGCTCGGGGATGGGTCAGCGCGTGGGTGGACGGCCGACAGGTCCTCAACCAGTGGCGGCCTACCTCCTACAGCGGTGGCCTGCGTCCAGGCACGTTCTACCGCGGCATGGACTATGTCGCCAGTCGCGACGGTCTTTACCGCGGCACCCAGGCCGGTACGCCCCCGACCTACCGCCAGGTGATGTCGGTGCAGGTGGTGCGCGCCGGCTGACCCACGCCGAGGCCGATCAACCGAGCCCTCAGCCTCGATCCGCCGATGAGGTGGGCGGAGGTGGGGCGGCCCATGACAGCGAGAATGCCCTTCTGGGCTGGAGGATGCGACGTGGACACGTTTCGGATCACCAGCTCAGAAGGGCATGTCGCAGCTGCGGCCGTCTCAGGCCTCGTGCCCGGTCCCTTCGACGGGCAAACGCGCCTCACCTCGCCTGCTGCCTGAATCGTTCTGCTGATGGCAAGACTCAAGGGGCAGGTCTGCAACCGTCGCAGATGTCACCCTCCCCGAGGCCGCACCGGCTCTCCGGCAGCCCTGCAGGGTGCGGGGCGGCCGACGGGCCAGAGGCCGGGTCAAGGCCACGGTGATCCCCCATGAGTGGTATGCGTCGAACACGTTGATGCAGGTGCGGGAGGTGGGCTGTCTGTTACCGTTTGACCTCATGGGCGTTCGTCCAGAACGTTCTTTATGAGGTTCGAACCTGCCGTCGGGGGGCGCAGGTGTGCAGAGCCCCCATCACTGCGTAGCGCTCGCGCGCGCATGACGACGGAGGTACCCGATGACGCGCCGGCTCCTCGTGGCCTCGACCGGTGGCCACCTCGAGCAACTCGCGAGACTCGAGCCGAGGCTGCGGCCCGAGGCGTCATATGCGGAGTTCGTGACGTTCGACGACCAGCAGTCCCGATCGTTGTTGGCGGGTAGACGAGTCTCCTACGTTCCCCGGATCCCCCCCAGAGGGTTACGACAGGCGCTGCAGGCGGTCCCGCACGCCATCCGCATCCTCCGTGCAGGGCGCTTCGACTCGGTGGTGTCGACCGGCTCCGCGATCGCGGTGCCGTTCATGCTCGCGGCGCGCAGCATGGGCGTGGAATGCCACTACATCGAAAGCGCCGCTCGCACGGACGGGCCGAGCCTGACAGGCCGCATCCTCGCGAGGGTCCCCGGGATGCACCTGTACTCCCAGTACCCGGATTGGGCCCTCGACCCGTGGGGCTACGGTGGCTCGGTCTTCGACGGCTTCACGTCGACCGAGACCGACGAACGTCGCACCACCTCGGTGGATCGGGTCGTGGTCACCTTCGGAACGATGCAGGGGTACCCATATCGGCGAGCAGTCGAGGTCGTCCACCGCCTTCTGCCCGAGTTCGCCGCACCGGACGCGACTGTTCTGTGGCAGGTGGGCGACACGCCAGTCGACGATCTTCCGATCCAGGCCGCCGGGCTCGTTCCCTCCCGCGACCTCCAACAGGCGATCACCGAGGCGGATCTCGTCATCGCGCATGCAGGCGTCGGATCGTCGCTCCAGTTCCTCGACGCGGGGCTCTGCCCGGTCTTGCTGCCGCGGTCCGCGGCGCGCCGTGAACACATCGACGACCACCAGTGGTTGATCGCTCGCGAGCTCGCCGGCCGCAATCTTGCTGTGAGCCGTGACGCTGACGACCTCACCGTGAGCGACATCGAGACTGCGCTGTCGCGACGGGCCTTGAGGGCCGAAACGACTCCCTTCGCTCTGCGCTCACGGTTGATGCACCAACTCCCCGCCTAGCGCAGCTGCCCGCCCCCGGCGCGACCAGCATGGGCCTCCGTCTCCACAGGAGCATGGGGGATCTAATGTCCATCGAGCACCTTCAACACGACAGGATGTAGTCATGCGCGGCATCATCCTTGCCGGTGGGACCGGCTCACGACTGCACCCGATCACTCAGGGCATCAGCAAGCAGCTCGTCCCCGTGTACGACAAACCGATGATCTTCTACCCGCTCTCCACCCTGATCCTCTCGGGGATCTCCGAGGTGCTCGTCATCACGACTCCGCACGAGGCCGACGGGTTCGAACGACTCCTCGGTGACGGGTCCCGCTTCGGGATCTCCATCACCTACGCCCAGCAGCCCAGCCCCGACGGTCTGGCGCAGGCGTTCACGATCGGCGCCGACTTCATCGGTGACGAGGAGGTCTGCCTCGTCCTCGGCGACAACGTGTTCTACGGCCCCGGCCTCGGCACGCAGCTCGCCCGCCTGCGCGGCCTGCAGGGCGGCACGGTGTTCGCCTACTGGGTCGCCGACCCCGGCGCGTACGGCGTCGTCGAGTTCGACGACCAGGGCGTGGTCATCGGGATCGAGGAGAAGCCCGCGCAGCCGAAATCCCACTATGCGGTACCCGGTCTCTACTATTACGACAACGACGTCGTCGAGATCGCCCGAGGGCTGCAGCCCTCGGCGCGAGGCGAGTACGAGATCACCGACGTCAACAAGGCCTACCTCGACCGCGGCGACCTGCGGGTCGAAGTGCTTCCCCGGGGTACGGCCTGGCTCGACACCGGCACCTTCGACGCCCTCAACGATGCGAGCAACTTCGTCCGTACCGTCCAGGCCCGCCAAGGGCTGCAGGTGGGCTGCCCCGAAGAGTCCGCGTGGCGCATGGGCTTCCTTGACGACGCCGGGCTCATTGCCCGCGCCGACGCCCTCGCCAAGTCCGGCTACGGCGACTACCTGCGCTCCCTCATCGAGCACGGGGACCACGACGCGTCGTTCGGCCCGGTCCGTTGACCGCGTCAGGTGCGGAGTCGCTTCACACCAGGCCCCGGCGGCGCCGCGGCCCCTTCGCGAAGCGCCTGGCCCCTCCCGCCACGATCGCCGCGACGCTCGACCCTCGCGACAACGGCCTCAACCTGCTGCGCCTCATCATGGCGTCCGGGGTGATCGTGTATCACTCCTTCCGCCTGGCCGGAGTGCCCATTCCCGGAGCGCCCCTCGAACAGGGCCTCGTGAACATCTGGGTGGACGGGTTCTT
>JAUNUA010000245.1 GCA_030538435.1 Brachybacterium sp. | reverse complement strand
ACGGACCCTCGTCCCCGGGCAGTTCCACCACCCACGGATCCCGATAGGGCGCGGCCTGCAGCGACTCGGGGTCCCAGCGTTCCAGCAGGTCCGCGGCGCTCCGACACCCAGCTATCCCGAGCGAGTCCCCGATCCGCTCCAGTACGTCGGCGACGCTCTCCCCGCGCGCCAGCCGGTCGCGCAGCGTCACTGCGCCGTCGCGCTTCGCGAGCCGCGCCCCGGCGGCGTTCACCGCGAGCGGCACGTGCGCGTAGACCGGCTGATCATGCCCCAGTAGGCGGGCAAGGTACGCCTGCCGGGGCGCCGAGGACAGAAGATCATCGGCCCGGGTCACCTGGTCGATGCCGGAGAACGCATCGTCGACCACCACCGCCAGGTTGTACGCGACCACCCCGTCCCCTCGGCGCAGCACCAGGTCATCGACCGCACCCTGCACGCGCCCGGCGAACTGGTCCTCCACCTCCCACGTCGTCGTGTACGCCCGCAGACGCAGCGCCGGCTCCCGCCGCAACTCCCGCATCCGGGCACGGCCCGTCTCTCGGTCCTGCTCGTCGAGGTCACGGCAGGTGCCGGGGTAGGAGCCGGGTGGAGCGTGCGGGGCGGTCGGGGCCTCGAGGATCTCCCGTCGCGTGCAGTAGCACTCGAAGACGCGACCCTCCCCGGCCAGTTGTGCGAGCGCGTGGTCGTAGGCACCCTCAGCTGCCCGCGTGCTCTGGTGGATCAGGGGACCGTCCCATTCGATGCCGAGCGCGGCGAGATCGTCCAGCTGCCGCTCCTCAGCACCCTCACGGACCCGGTCCAGGTCCTCCACCCGCATCACGAAACGGCGTCCGCTGCGCCGGGCGAGAACCCACGCGAGCAGCGCCGTGCGGAGATTCCCCAGGTGGAGATCGCCGCTGGGGGAGGGGGCGTAGCGACCCGCCCCGCCCGGCATGGTCATGTGGCCTCCGATCCGTGCTCGACCCCGATATCTGCAAGAGACCCCGCGAGGACGATGAGTTCGGCCTTCCGCGTGGGGTGCACGCCACCCGTCCGCCGGAGCCCCAGACTCTCGGCCAGACGGATCGAGGGCTGGTTGTCCGGGTCGGTCGCCACCACGATGTCCTCCTCATCGCCGAGCAGGGTGCGCAGGTCCGCGAGGAGGGCACGCACCGCGGTGCGGGCGACCCCTCGCCCCTGGGCCTTCGTACTGAACCGGTAGTACAGGCTGATCACGTCGCGGCCCGTGAGGCGCATCCTGCTTGCCCCGCACACTCCGAGGACGGACCCGTCGGGGTCATCCGCGGCGCGGACCGTGACGTGGCCGAACCCGTGCTGCTCGCGGTGCGTCATCCAGGACGCCAGCACGCGGCGCATCTGCTCGAGCTCGGTGAGCGGCTCGGTCGAGTCGTGGCGGAAGAGCGCGGGATCGGCGTGCAGAGCGTACAGCTCTGCGATGTCCGCGCCGCTGACGGGAGTCAGGATCAGCTCGTGCGCAGTGGCGCCGGCGGGCGACCTGCAGCTGCCGTTCGCGGCGCGGGACGGGGAGGCGCCCGGGGCTGTCTCGGCTGTGGTCATGGGGTGATGTCCTTGCTCCGGACGCGAGACGGCCCCCCGGCACTGGGCCGGGAGGCCGTCACTGTCACGACGACGGGCGGTCAGGAGTCCTTGCGGTCCTTCGCGTGCTCGTCAGCGGCGGTGGCGCCGTCGTTGTGGTTCCCACCCGGGCCGCGACCCTCGGGATCCTGGGGGTTCTCCTCCGGGTTCTCGACCGGGTCGATGATCCGCCCTTCCTCCTGGAAGTTCGGGTCCGACTCGTCACGGCCCTCGACACGGGCGGCGCGCTTACCGGTGGAGCGGGACTCGCCCGACGCCTCGGAGTCGGTGCCGCCGGGGCGGGGTCCGGTGGAGGAGGAGCCCGGGAGACGGTCGGTGCCGGTCTGGGCGTCCTTCCCCTCAGCGGAGTCGACCTTCACGTTCTTCGGCTCGGTGTCCGACGGACGGTCGCCGCCACCCTTCAGGGACTGAGCGACGTCCCCGGCCTCGGCACCGCCGACGGCGTCCGAGACCTGCGAGGAGTCGGAGTCGGTGGAGGCCGACGCGGGGTAGTGGGCGCGAGCGAAGTCCGCCGGCGGGGCCCACGGGTCCTCAACCGGGCGAGTGCGCTTCCACACCACGTACCCGGCGGCAGCGCCCAGACCGATGAGGCCGAGGACCAGCAGGGTCGACCCGGCGGCGCGGCGCTTCTTCGGCTTCTGGCTCTGGGTGACGGCGGCACGGATGTCGCCCTCGCCCTTCTCGAACTCCTTGCGGGCGGCGTCCACAGCGGCCGTGACGGCGGAGGTCACCACCGCGTTGGTCGCGAGCGCCGTGCGACGGGCCCGCGGGATGTAGTCCTCCTGCAGGTCGTGCCGCAGCTTCTCCACGCGCGGGCCGGCCTTGTCGCTGAACTCGGCCAGGCGCTCACCGCCGTGCTTCACCTGCTCCTCGACAATCGGACGGTAGTGGTCCACCAGCTCATGGGCCTTGGCGTTGGCCTCCTTGTACCCCTCGGTCACGGCGGGACCGACGGCGGAGCTGAACTTCGACAGTCCGCTCCCGGCCTGCTTGCTGGCATCCTTCATGACCTTGTCGGCGGACTTCTGCAGGTCCTTCAGCGAGGAGTCGGCGTGCTTGCCGAAGCGCTTCGAGTCCTTCCGGGCGCGCTTGGAGGCCTTCTTGGCGGCGCGCTTGGTCTTGGTGAAGCCCATGCGGATCCCCTTTCGACGAGACGTCGCCGGAGCGACGGCGACATAGTGCGGGCGAGCGGCACCGGAACAGGGCGCCACGTCGTACCGGACCACCCTACCGTGACGGCGGCCACGCGGTCCCAGTAGTCATGCAGGAATCCCGGGGACACCGAATCGTCGGGCGGGATGCCCGGCGCCCTCGATGCCGTCGCGGTGCCGGACCGGGCGAGCTCCGCACGGCGGGGCCGCTCGCGGCTATGGGAGGATGCGGTCATGTTCGCAACTCTGCACACCAATGCCGGTGACATCCGGCTCGAGCTGTTCCCCGACCACGCCCCGAAGACCGTGGAGAACTTCACCGGTCTGGCGAAGGGCACCAAGGAGTTCACCGACCCGCAGTCCGGGGACACGGTGTCCCGCCCCTTCTACGACGGCGTCATCTTCCACCGCGTCATCTCCGGGTTCATGATCCAGGGCGGTGACCCCCTGGGCACCGGCACCGGTGGCCCCGGGTACACCTTCGATGACGAGATCTCCGAGAAGAACTTCAACGAGCCCTACGTGCTGGCGATGGCCAACGCGGGTACCCGCCGCAGCGGCCTGACCGGCCGCCCCTCCGGCACCAACGGCTCCCAGTTCTTCATCACCGTCGGCCCCACCCCGCACCTGCAGGGCAAGCACACCGTGTTCGGTGTCGTCGCCGACGAGGATTCCAAGAAGGTCGTCGACACCATCGGGACCACCGCCACCGACATGCGTGACCGGCCGCTGGAGGACGTCGTCATCAACTCGGTGACCATCGAGGACTGAAACCTCCGCATCTGCTGGTGAGTGACCGGATTCCGTGCATTTTTCGCACGGAATCCGGTCATTCG
>JAUNUA010000244.1 GCA_030538435.1 Brachybacterium sp. | reverse complement strand
GGAACTGCCGTCGGCAGGTTTGCCCGACGCCTCGCCGGACTGCCCATCCTGTGGGGCCGACGAGCCCGAATCGGCTTCGTCGGTCTGCTCATCGTGCAGCTCCTCGCTCAGCGTCGGGTCCTCCGTCGGGGAGGGGCTGCTTGTCGACGGAGTCGCCGGGGTCGTCGCCGTGGTCGTCGGCGAGGCGACCGGCTCCCCGTCACCACCGGTGCACCCGACGACCACCAACGCGAGCGCACCAGCCCCCGCGAGAGCGGACACGACACTACGGCGTCGGCGCGGCGCACACATCGATGAACGATCAGGACGGTCGCCCGGCCGACCGACGGCACAGACAGGATGCACGGAATCTCCCCCTCGCAGCAGGTTCCCGGAGCGACCACCGCCCCGAATCGCGGCGCCCCCGGGCGCTGCTCTCTGCTGGATTCTTCGCCTGCTGGCGAACCCTCACAAGTGTCCGATGGTCCCGTGATGCACCGGGACGGGAGTCGCAGGGACATCGCTGTCCGCCTGTCGTGCTCGCCGCCTCCCGAGGCGCGGACACGGACAGCGCTGACGCCTCCCGTGACCTACGATTCCTGCACCCAGGACGTCCCCAGATGCCCTTTCGTCCCATCACCCGAAAGTCCCCCATGAGCTCCTCCCCCGCATCCTCAGCGCCCGCCGCCGGCGGCGCGCGCTCCGCCCGGCGCGGCGCATTCGCCGGACGCACCGCGTTCATCTTCGCCGCCATCGGCTCCGCCGTCGGCCTCGGCAACATTTGGCGCTTCCCCGCTGTCGCCTATGAGAACGGCGGCGGCGCGTTCATGATCCCCTACCTGGTCGCGCTGCTGACCGCCGGGATCCCGCTGCTGTTCATCGACTATGCCGTCGGGCACCGCTGGCGCGGCTCCGCGCCGCTCGCCTGGCGCCGCGTCAAGCGCTGGGCCGAGTTCATCGGGTGGTGGCAGGTTCTGATCTGCGTGGTCATCGCCGTCTACTACGCGCTGATCATCGGCTGGTCGCTGAACTACATGGTCTTCTCGGTCGACCAGCGCTGGGGTGCCGATGCCAACGCGTTCTTCTTCGAGACCTTCACCCGCTCCCTCGGCGGCACCGACGTCACGATCGCCTTCGACTACACCGGCGCGATCCTGCTGACCATCGCCCTGGTGTGGGTCGCGACCATCGTGACCATGGCGCTGGGCGTGCAGAAGGGCGTGGCCAGCAGCGCCATGATCTTCATCCCGCTGCTGGTGATCATGTTCGTGATCCTGGTGGTCCGCGCGATGTTGCTGCCCGGCGCCTTCGAGGGCCTGGACGCCCTGTTCACCCCGAACTGGGAGGCGCTCACGCATCCCGGGGTGTGGGTCGCTGCCTACGGGCAGATCTTCTTCTCCCTGTCGATCGCCTTCGGCATCATGCTCACCTACTCCTCATACCTGAAGAAGAAATCCGACCTCACCGGCTCCGGCCTGGTCGTCGCGTTCGCGAACTCCGGCTTCGAGCTGCTCGCCGGCATCGGCGTGTTCGCCGCGCTCGGCTTCATGGCCCAGGCACAGGGCGTCGCCGTCGGAGAGGTCGTCACCGGTGGTATCGGCCTGGCGTTCATCGCTTTCCCCACGATCATCTCCGAAGCCCCCGCGGGCGCCCTGATCGGCGTGCTGTTCTTCGGGTCCCTGGTGCTGGCGGGATTCACCTCGCTGGTCTCGATCGTGGAGGTGGTGATCGCCGCGGTCGAGGACAAGTTCGGGATCGGACGCCTGTTCTCCACCCTCGCCGTCACCGTGCCGATGGCTGCGTTCTCGATCCTCGTGTTCCCGACGACGATGGGCCTGGCGATGCTGGACACCCTGGATGCGTTCGTGAATTCCTACGGCATCGTTGCCGCGGCGCTGGTCTCCACCATCGTCCTGGCCTATGTGCTGCGGGCCCTGCCCACCCTGCGCGACCACCTGAACCACTCCGGTACCTTCCCCGTGGGAATCTTCTGGATGGTGTGCGTGGGCCTGATCGTCCCGGTGGTCCTGGCGGTGAGCCTGGGGCTCGCCACGCTCGAGCTGGTGACAGCCGACGAACCGTACAGCGGCTACCCGTCGTGGTTCGTGAACATCTTCGGCTGGGGCATGGCCGCGGCGCTGGTGGTCCTGGGGATCGTGCTGTCCCTGCTGCCGTGGTCGCGGAACTCGCACCTGGACACTCTCGACTCCGACGGCGACGAGGTCGCCCCGGAAATCCAGCCGGGTACCCGCCTGGGCACGGACGAGACCGCCGCCACCCCGCACTCGCTGCGGCCCATCGCCCGACGCTGAGCGTCATTACGCACTACTGCACCGAAGGAGATCCGCGATGTCCATTTCCGCGATCGTCATGCTGATCATCGCCATCGGCGGCGTCTGGGGCGGCCTCGCTGCCGCCGTCGTCAACGTCCTGCGTCACCCGGAGCGCCAGGACTGACCGACCCTTTCCGCGGCCCGGGCACCGACAACCGTCGAGGTGCCCGGGCCGCGGCGCGTCCGACGCTGCTCCGATCTGCGTCGCGTCAGGCGCCTGAGGGCATCGGGCTCTGAGCGCACCGGGTCATCGGACACCGGTCATCGAGGGTCGATCACCGACCGCGCGGTCGGCACGGGAAGCGATGCGTCGGACACCCCGTGCGAGGTCCGCGGGAGGCGACGCCCGAACGGTACAACAAAATATAGCGTTGACCTGCGAGGATGCCCGCTCGCCTGGTCGGCGCCGACAGCGTGGAGTAGGCGAGAAGGGCGGATGCTACGGCAGGCGGCCACGGACGACGAGGTAGCCCAGCGGACGCTGTCACGATTCCTCACGACTCCGGCTCAGGCCGACAGTCATGGCGAGCGTCACATTCCGTGACCGTGTCCACCTCAGGGAGGTACGTCATGAGCGATCCCGATCGCGCCCAGCACCCATCGCACCGCGAGGACCATCTCGCGCCGCCGCCACCCGTCGGCACCCCGCCGGCCGGTCCCCCGGTGCAGCGGCCTCCCCAGCCCCGTCCCCCGCAGCCCCCGGCCCAGCAGGACGACGGCGCCGGTCAGCAGGCCAAGGAGTCGGCGCGGCACGTCGCCGAAGACGCCAAGGAAGCAGGACAGGCCCTCTCCTCCACCGCCCAGACCGAGGCGCGCGAGGTGAAGGACGACGTCGTACGTGAGGGCCAGAAGCTGTGGGACGAGGCCACGACCACGCTCGGCAATCAGGCCGATGACCAGATGCAGCGAGCCGCCCATGCCACCCGCAGCTTCACCGATGACCTGCGCAGCATGTCCCGCGGGGAGCAGCCGGAGAGCGGCCTGGCCACCGACCTCGTCGGCCAGCTCACCGACCGCACCGGGACCGTCGCCGACTGGCTGGAGAGTCACGAGCCGAAGGACATCCTCACCGAGGTGCAGCGCTTCGCCCGTCAGCGCCCGGTCGCCTTCCTCGCGATCGCCGCGGGCATCGGCTTCGCCGCCGGCCGCATCACCCGCTCCGCTGCCCAGAGCCACATGGACAACAGCGGACAAGGCGGGAACCAAGGGCCGTCACACGGCGCCACTCAGCAGCGGGTTGCCGCCGGCACCCCCCAGGTTGCCCAGCCCGACGGGAACGTCCCGCCGCCGGTGGATCCGGCCCTCGGCCCGGGCGCCGGTACCGCTCAG
>JAUNUA010000243.1 GCA_030538435.1 Brachybacterium sp. | reverse complement strand
GCGCGCGGCGGAGTCAGCCCACTGGGTCTTGAGGTGTTCGGTGGGGGCGACAACGGTGACGCGGCGGACGATGCCCTCGCGCAGCAGTCCCGCGGCGACCTGCAACGCGAACGTCGTCTTTCCCGCACCCGGGGTGGCGACGGTCATGAAGTCGCGGGGGGCGGTGCGCTGGTACACGTCCAAGGCCTCGGCCTGCCAGGCGCGCAGCTTCGGCGCGGTGCCCCAGGCAGCGCGCTCGGGGTAGGCGGGCGGGAGGGACCGTGCAGCCGCCTCGGAGGGGCGGCGCGGGTCACTGGCGGAGGCATGGTTCACAGCAGTCACAGCGTGCCCCACCGTACTGCTCACCCCGGACGAACCCGCACCGCGACCGGTGTGATCATGTCGCTGAGCGTGTCGCCGCGTCCAGTCGCGCGCGCAGGATCGACTCTGCGGCCTCGACACCCACCACGCCGAGTGCCACCCGCTGCCCGAGCCCATCTGCCAGCGACACCAGCTCCGTGGCCAGGTCTTCATCCCGATTCCCTGGATCCCGACTGCCTCGTGTAGCCGACAGCAGGGAGGATGCCGCATGGAGCGCTTCTCGTTGCGCGGCGGAGACGATCCTTGCGATGACTGGATCGGCAGCGGACTGCGCGAGGTAGGCGTACCAGACGGAGGTACCCAACCGGGCCCCCTCCGTGCGTGGAAGGGCATGCAGCAGCAGCGCCTCCAGATCTCGTCGGGCGCCCTCCGGACTCACGTGGACCGGATTGTGGAGCCCCTCCGGCGAGGTCCGCGTCGGGCCCGCCTGCTCTGCAGCCCAGGAGATCATGGCGCGGCATCCCTCGCGGACCAGCTCCTCCTTCGAGGAGAAGTAGTGCTGGATCCTTCCGATGGAGATGCCGGCCTCCTCGGCCACGGCGCGCAGACTGGCGCCGGCGATGCCGCGTTCATGGATGACAGCCCACAGCGCCAGCACGATCTCCCGGCGACGCTGAGCATGATCGACGATGCGCGGCATGTTGTCACTTTACAGTATGAACGGCTTGCCATAGGGTTTCGATATGGCCATACTGCGAAAGTCGTCGACAGGGTCCCGTGCCGCGAATCCGCATGATCGAGCTCAGCGAGCGCCGACGGTGCGCCTCCCGCGGCGCAGGAGCCGCACAGTGGGTGTTGCTGCGGTGGTCGTGCTCGCGCTCATCGGCGCGGGATCCGTGGTGACTTTCTTCGCAGGGCCGCCCGGAGTCGGGCACTTCACCTCGGCGGCAGGCCGAGCAGCCTATGTCGGCGCCTACGACGAGGCCATGGGGCTTCTACCGGACCCCGCCACCACCCGCGATGTTCCGACGTCCTTCGGCACCGTCCGTGTTTACGAGTGGGCTGCTGATCCCGATGGTGATACGGAAGTGCCACCGTTGGTGCTGATGCCCGGCAGGGCCTCCGGCGCCCCGATGTGGGCGCAGAACCTCCCGCACCTGCTGGGGTCACGCCGCATCATCGTGTTCGATCTGCTCGGAGATGCTGGACTGTCGACCCAGACGGTACCGATGCGGAACACGGCAGATGCGGCCCTGTGGATGGATGAGCTGTTCGCCGAGATCGCACCGGAGGGAGTGCACCTTGTCGGACACTCTTTCGGAGGCGCCTACGCAATGGCATACGCGCTCGCGCACCCCGAACGCATTCACTCGTTAGCCCTGCTCGAGCCTGTCTTCACCTTCGCTGCCCCTCCCGCAGACCTGTTGGCCTGGACAGTGGTGAGCTCGCTGCCGCTCTTGCCGGATCCATGGCGCGAGCACGCCCTGTCCCGGGTCGGAGGGGCCGATTACGATCCCACCGACCCGATCGCTCAGATGGTGCAGGCGGGAACGCAGCACTACAGCGCGGACCTCCCCCAGCCCCAGGTGCTGACGTCGGACCAGATCTCGGCCGTCCAGGTTCCCGTGTACGTCGCCCTGGGAGATCGGGATTCACTGGCCGGTGGGGAAGCGGCAGAGAAGGCCGCCTCCGAGCTGCCGAACGGAACCGTGGAGGTGTGGTCGGACAGCACCCATTCCCTGCCCATGCAGAATGTGAGGGAGATCGGTCAGCATCTGCTCACATTCGCGGCGCAGCACGATCCTCTGTGAGCTGTGGTCGCCGCCGGTGAGGGGGTCCCGGTCGACCCGCGCTCAGCGACGGCCGAACAGTCCGCCGAAGAATCCCTTGCCACCGCCGGAACCGCGGCCTCCCCCGGCTCCGGAGCCGCCATCGTTGCCGCCGTCGTTGGGCTCGCGGATGCCGTCGAAGATCTCTTTGCACTCCGGGCACACCGGGTACTTCTCGGGGTCGCGCCCAGGGACCCACACCTTGCCGCACAGGGCGATGACGGGGGTGCCGTCGAGGGCGGCCTGGGTGATCTTGTCCTTGCGGACGTAGTGGGCGAACCGGTCGTGGTCTCCGGGGTCGGAGGTCTGCTCCCGCTCCTTGGTCTCGCGGTCCAGCACCGCGGTGCTCGACGGCGAGGCGCCGGGGTCGTCGCTGTAGGGATCCATGCGGGACGGGTCGGACGTCGCGGACATCGAAGGCCTCCTTCGGTGGCGGGCGGCCGATCATCCCGGCCGTGGGGCGCGTGAGGTCGAGCCTAACGGCCCCGAGCTGGTCCGTCGTCGTGGTCCCGCGTTGCTCCGTCGCGGTCGCCCGGAGTTGCACCGTGGTCGAGGCGCCGAGTTGGCGGGTCGTGCCGGTGAGCCCATGTCGCAGGCGATCATGCGACGTCGTCGTACTCCTCGTCACTGCTCCAGCCGTACTCGTCGTACCCGTACAACGCGGGGTCGAAGGAGTTCTCGCGCAGGACCGCGGGGTCGATGGTGTCGTCGTGCGGGGGTGCCGCCCGCAGAGGTCGTGGCGGGACAGCAATCCGCAGTTCCTGCCCGCCGGGTGTTGGTGGTGGCCGCTGCCGCCGATGTCTGCCAAGCAGGGGCGTAGTGGGGGTGCGAGACTTCTGGCCGAGCGTGGTGGTCCAGGCGATAGCGCGAGGTGTCTCGGACTCGGGGTCGGCAGGTATGTGCTGGACAGTGGCCATGAGGTCCTTGGTGAGGTTGCACCGCGCGCACAGCCCGTCGCCGTTGGCCAGGCTCGTAGCACCGCCAGCGGCGTGAGGCTTCAGGTGGTCCAGGTGTCGCACCGGAGCAGTGCAGTAGGGACCCGCGCAGGTGGGCCGGCGGGTGCGGATCATCCGTGCCATCGCCGGTGGAAACGCCCGGGCGCGGGACTCAGCGGCGACGAGGTCGCCGGTGGTCGGGTGGGTGTACAACCGTCGCATCACGGCGAGCTCTTCCCGTTCGAGCGCAGCCAGTACTGACTCCCCCGGCTCGCGTCCGGTTCGAGCGACGCCGATTTGCGCCGCCTGCGGCGCACCTGCTGCGGGCGCTGTGACGGGCGGTGGCGCTGCCGGATTCTCGGGCAGGCGACGCGGTCGGGGCAGCGCGCGGGCGATGGCCTCTCGGGCGACGGCCCCGGGAATGGTGCCGTAGCCCTCGATGATCGCCGGACCGGACTGTTCTCCGAGCAGCACTCGGTCGGTGAGGATGACTCCGACGTCGATTCGCGTGCCGGCGAGAGTGTGGCGGTCCCGGGTGTCGGCGTCGAGCAGGGCCGCGGCGAATAGGTCGGTCATCATCTGCCCATGACTGCGCTTGT
>JAUNUA010000242.1 GCA_030538435.1 Brachybacterium sp. | reverse complement strand
GGGAGAGCTGTGCCGTCGGCGGTGTGCATGCCCCCATTGTGACGCGCCGGGGGCCGTGCCTGCGAGGCCGAAAGCCCGCGTGGCTGCGGAAGGTCACGGTTGGGTCACGGTCCGCGGGGCTCCCCCCACAGGGTGGTCCCTCTGCTCCATTCTTTCGGTCATCCCGCAGTACCCGAATGGCCGCCCCGGTTTCCCGCTCCGGCCCCTTTCTCGCTGGAGACTCCATGGCGCTGTCTCGCCGTTCCCTGCTTGCTGCCGACCCGGCTGCCACTGTCACGTCCCTTGCCCTCGACGCCTGTGGTGGCTCTGGACCCGATGACACTCCTGGGTCCTTCGACGACGGGTCCGGCGGAGGCGAGCAGATGGTCTACGCCAGCATGACCGAGCCGGAGAATCCGTTGGTTCCCGCCATCACCATCGAGCGCCGCAGCGAGCGCGTCAACGACGTCCAGTGCTGCTGGAACGGTGGCTTGAAGTTCTCCCAGGTCACCGCGGCCTGATGGCCATCGCCGGCCCACCCTGAAGACCCCGCGGCATCGTCCGCGTTCGCCGGCGGCGCGCCCGCGCCGTCGGACCTGATCACCTTCTCCGGAGGCTCAGATGTCTGTATCCCGTCGATCTCTTCTACTGGGCTCTGCCGCTAGCGGCACCGCGGCCCTGACTCTCGCCGCATGCGGCGGGTCCGGTTCGGGCGGCGGGTCCAGTTCCGGTGGCAATGGCGGGGAAGGCTCCGGTGAGCCCGTCTACGCCAACTCCACCGAGCCGGAGAACCCGCTCGTCCCCACCAACACCAGTGAGGTCGGGGGCGGCCGCATCATCACCCTGGCCTTCGCCGGCCTCGTGTACTACACCGAGGACGGGCAGATCGAGAACGATCTCGCCGAGTCCATTGAATCCGAGGACAGCCAGACCTGGACCATCACCATGCGGCCCGGGACGACCTTCTCCGACGGCACCGAAGTGACCGCCCAGTCCTTCGTGGACTCCTGGAACTTCGGCGCGAATGTCAACAACGCCCAGAAGTCGCAGTCGTTCTTCACCCCCAATCGAGGGCTTCACCGATGTCGCGGAGGACGGAGCCGCCGAGGACGCCACCATGTCCGGACTCGAGGTCGTGGACGAGACCACTTTCACCGTCAAGCTCACCTCCCCGCAGTCCGATTTTCCGCAGCGCTTGGGCTACTCCGCGTACATGCCCATGCCGCCGGCCGCGTTCGAGGACCCGGCCGGCTATGGCGAGCAGCCTGTCTCCAACGGCCCGTACCTGGTGGACTCCTGGACCCACGACCAGGAGATCGTGATGATCCCGAATCCCGACTACGACGGCCCCCGCGCCGCGCAGAACGGCGGCGTCACCTTCACCATGTACGACAACCCCGACACTGCCTACAACGACCTGCAGGGCGGCAATCTCGACGTCCTCGATCAGATCCCGACGGGGGCGCTGCAGACCTACCAGGATGAGCTCGGAGACCGTGCGGTGAACGCCCCGGGGGCCGTGTTCCAGTCGATCACGATCCCCCAGAACAACCCCAACTTCGAGGGCGAGGTCGGCACGAAGCGCCGCAAAGCCATCTCCCGCGCGATCGACCGGGCGACCATCTGCAGCCAGCTGTTCGCCGACACTCGCACCCCCGCGACCGACTTCGTGGCACCCGTCGTTCCCGGCGGTGGCGATGATTCCATTCCCGGCAACGAGGTACTGCAGTTCGACGAGGCCGAGGCGAAGAGCCTGTGGGACGAGGCGGAGGCAGAGCAGCCGTTCGAGGGCGAGTTCGTCCTGAACTACAACGCAGACGGCCCCCATCAGGACTGGGTTGAGGCGGTCTGCAACGGCCTGACGAACGTCCTCGGAATCACCGCCACCCCCACCCCGTTCCCCGCCTTCGGCGCCTTCCGCGAGCAGATCACCGCCCGCGAGATGGAGGGCGCGTGGCGTTCGGGCTGGCAGGCCGACTACCCCTCGGCGTACAACTTCCTGCAGCCGCTGTACTCCTCCGCCGCCGCGGACGGCAACGGATCCAACGACGGCGACTACAAGAACCCCGAGTTCGACGACCTGTTGGACGAGGGACAGAGCGCCACCGACGAGGAGGCGGCGGTGCAGAAGTACCACGACGCTGAGGCGATCCTGCTGGAGGACCTCCCCGCGATCCCCCTGTGGTACCAGAACACCATCGGCGGCTACTCCGAGGCAGTATCCGATGTGATCTTCGGCTGGGATACCGTCCCGCTGTACTACCAGATCACCAAGTGATCCCCCGGTCGGGACCTGCGCCACTCGGCGCGGGTCCCGACCCCTGTCCTGCCCCCACTCCAGCACCCTCCGATAAAAGGTGACCGCATTGTTCTGGTACATCGGCCGGCGATTGCTGCAGATGATCCCCGTGTTCCTCGGGGTGACACTGCTGATCTACGTGATGGCCTTCTACGCCGGGGGCGACCCCATCCAGGCGATCATGGGGGACAAGCCCCTATCCCCGGCCGTGCAGCAACAGCTGCGCGAGCAGTACAACCTGGACCAGCCGCTCATCGTGCAGTGGCTGATCTACGTCGGGAACGTTGTCACCGGGGACTTCGGCGTCGGTTTCAACGGCCGGCCCATCCTCGACGACATCCGCGCCGCCTTCCCGGTCACCGCACGCCTGGCCATCATTGCGGTGGTGGTGGAGAGCGTGCTGGGCATCGCTGCCGGCGTCATATCCGGCATCAAGAAGGGCACCTGGATCGACACCTCCTTCCTTCTGGTGTCGCTCCTGGTGATCGCCGTGCCGACGTTCGTGATCGGCTTCGTCGCTCAGTTCGTGCTCGGCGTGCAGCTGGGCATCGCCCCCATCAACGTCGGACGCGACCCCAACTGGACTGCCCTCCTGCTGCCCGGCACCGTGCTCGGCATTGTTTCCTTCGCCTACGTGTTGCGGCTGACCCGCACATCCGTCGCCGAGGTCGCCACCGCCGACCATGTCCGCACCGCCACCGCCAAGGGCCTCGGCGAGGGCGGAGTCGTCACCAAACACGTCCTGCGCAACTCGCTCATCCCCGTGGTCACCTTCATCGGCGCCGACCTCGGCTCCCTGATGGGCGGGGCGATCGTCACAGAGAATATCTTCAACATCCCTGGAATCGGAACGCTGCTCTTCCAGTCCATCCAGCGCAGCGAGAGCCCCAAGATCGTCTCCATCGTCACGCTGCTGGTGATGATCTTCCTGCTCGCCAACCTCATCGTGGACCTGCTCTACGCCCTGCTCGACCCGAGGATCCGCTATGCGAAGTGACGCGAGAACCCCCCTGCGCCCCGACGACCGCCACTACGTCGCAGCGCTCTCCGAGACCCCGCTGCACGAGGTCGACGCAGTCGATACCTCCGGCACCCCCCGCTCCATGTGGGGCGAGGCCTGGCACAACCTTGTACGCAACCCCGTCTTCCTCATCTCCATGCTGATGATCATCACGCTGCTGATCGTCGCGGCGGTGCCGAGCCTGTTCACCTCGCACAGCCCCACCTACGGTGACCTCACCAATGCGAACCTCCCCCCGGGAGGGGACCACCTGCTGGGTACCACCCGCCAGGGCTACGACGTATGGGCGCGCGTCGTCTACGGCACCCGCACCTCCGTGACGGTGGGCTTCCTCGCGATGGTGTTCTCAACGATCCTCGGCGGCA
>JAUNUA010000241.1 GCA_030538435.1 Brachybacterium sp. | reverse complement strand
GATGTTGTAGGTGGGAATGGGGAAGGTGAACACGCGACCGTCGGCGTCGCCCTCGGTCATCACCTCCATGTATGCGCGGTTGATCATGGCGATCTCGGCGGACAGCTCCCCGTAGGTGAAGTCGCACTCGTCGCCGCCGACGACGGGGTGCACCTCCGCGAGGTCGGCGGGGCAGGTCCAGTCGAAGGTGAGGTTGGTGAACGGGCACTGTGAGCCCCACCGGCTGGGGACGTTGAGGTTGAAGATCAGCTCTTGCATGTGCTGGCGCACCTGCTCATAGGTGAGGCCGTCGAGGCGCACGAACGGTGCCATGCAGGTGTCGAAGGAGCTGAAGGCCTGGGCGCCGGCCCATTCGTTCTGGACGGTGCCGAGGAAGTTCACGATCTGCCCGCAGGCGCTGGAGAAGTGGCGCGGCGGCGCGGAGGCGATCGCGCCGGGTACCCCGTTCATGCCCTCCTCCAGCAGGCTGCGCAAGGACCAGCCGGCGCAGTAGCCGCTCAGCATGTCCAGGTCATGGATGTGCAGGTCGCCCTCGCGGTGGGCGCGTCCGGCCTCGTCTGTGAAGACTTCGTCGAGCCAGTAGTTGGCGATCGTCTTCCCGGCGGCGTTCAGCACCAGGCCGCCGACGCTGTACCCCTGGTTGGCATTCGCCTGCACCCGCCAATCCGCCCGCTCGAGATATTCGGTGACGGTAGCGACCGGGTCGATGAGGGTGCGTGCCGTGCGCGTCGCGGTGCGGGAGGGGGCTGTGGTGGTCACCAGGTGAGGCCTTTCGGAACAGAGGAACGGACATCGAGGCGTGTGTCGCTGACCTCTTCACCGTAGGGCCGAGACACAACATGTTGTGTCTGGCGAATCGGCGTGTCCCAGATGTTGTGGTGTGGACACCTCCGCGACGGGACCAACGTCCCCGACATCGAGACCGCCTCACTTGCCGTACTACGCCAGCCGTAGTACGGTGATTGCAGTATCTCCCGGACGCCACCAGAGGAACGCACACATGATCGGAGCCGACGCCATCCGCGGGCACATCGACCTGATCGTGCTCGCGATCCTCCAGCACGAGCCGTCCTACGCCTACGCGATCGCCCGCTCGATCACCGAGAGCTCCGGCAGCGACTTCGTCATCAAGCAGACCACCCTCTACACCGCCCTCAAACGGCTCGAGAAGGCGGGACTGCTCACCTCCTACGAAGCCCACAGCGACACCGGGCGGCCCCGCACCTACTACGCCCTGACCCCCGACGGCACCGCCCATCTCATCCGGCTCCGCGCTGAATGGGAGGCCACCCGCACCCTCGTCGACCACTTCGCCACCGCAGCCTGGAAGGACAAGCCATGAGCGTCATCGACTCCTACCTCGACACGCTGTTCCACCCCTACCCGGACTCCCCCGCCATGCGCGACGCCCGCACGGAGCTGCGGGCGATGATGGAGGACAAGCAGGACGGTCTGATGGCCGACGGGCTCAGCGAATCCCAAGCTGTCGGCCAGGTCATCGCCGAGTTCGGCTCCCTCGAGGAGGTCGCCCCGGTGCTCGGGATCGAGCGCGAGGTCGCCGGCGCATCCCAGCAGCACAAGTCGGCAGCTGCCCCGCCCGCTCCCGGCGTAGAGGAGGAACACCTCCCCGAGGTCGACCTGCCGAGCGCCGAGCGCTACGCAGAGACCATGCGAGCGACCCAGCACCTGACGGCGCTGGCGGTGCCGCTGTTCGTGCTTGCTCCCGCTCCCCTGTTCGCCATCCTCGCGCTTGCAGATCAGGAGGACATCCTGGTCTTCCTGGGATTGTTCTTCCTGCTCGCCCTCGTCGCCATCGGCGTGGTCCTGCTGACCTTGCGCGGCTCACGCCTGCGCGCCGCCGCAGAGCCCGTGGTCGAGGAGAACTTCCGCCCGGGACCCGGCGTTCTGAGGTACGCCGAGGGACTGCGCGCCGAGCATCGCGCCGGAGCCGGACGCGCCCTGGGCGTTGCGGTGGTGCTGTGGATCCTCGCCGCCACCCCTTTGCTGTTCACCGCGCTGCTGGACCGCGAGGATCAGGATCTCGTGCTGCTCGGGCTCATCGGCACCCTGATCATGGTCGCGACCGGTCTGTTCCTGTGGATCCGTGGCGCGTGGGCCGACTGGGCCGCCTCCGCCCTGCTCCGCGAGGTCGACGAGGAGGATCCGGTGCACTCGTCCTCCGCCATCGTCCGGGTGATCGCAGCCGTGTACTGGCCAGTGGTGGTCGCGATCTTCCTCCTGTGGGGACTCGGCTTCGATGGGTGGGGAACCGCCTGGATCCTCTTCCCCGTCGCCGGAGTCCTCTACGGCGCGTTCTGGGTGGGAAACGCGGCGCTGGTCAGTTCCTCTCGACGATGAGCGGAGTCACCCGCCACTTTCGTCGCACCGCGCCGGGCCTGGTGTCCACATAACCTGTGGGCACCAGCCGTCATCACCCTGGGGGGACCATGACCATGACCGACGCCGCGGACGGCGCCACGACACCGACCCGCACCACCCGATCCCTCGCGCCAGACCTCGCGCGCGGCATGATGCTCCTGTTCATCGCCCTGGCGAACGTCTCATGGTTCCTGTGGGGCCACCCAGCTTCTCTCACCCACGCCCACCCCACCGATGGCACTGCCCTGGACCGCGTGCTGCAGGCGCTGATGATGATCGTGGTCGATGCCCGCTCCTACCCGATGTTCGCCTTCCTGTTCGGGTACGGGATGGTGCAGTTCATGACCAGTCGCCTTAACCGCGGCATCGACGAGCGCACGGTGCGCCGGATGCTGCGCCGCCGCCACTGGTGGCTGCTCGCCTTCGGTGCAGTCCACGCGGCCCTGCTGTTCTATGGAGATGTACTGGGGGCCTACGCGATCACCGGACTGCTGCTGGTGTGGATCTTCTTCCGCCGACGCGACATCACCCTGCTGATCTGGTCCGGTATCGGCCTGGTCCTGCTGGGCGGCTACGCCGTGACGTCCGTTATCGGGGGCATCGTCGCGGCGTACATGCCGGCGAGCGCCGTCGGGATGGATGCCGACGCCGCCGCCTTCAGCGTGGGTGGTCTGCGCGAGGCGGCCTACGGGGCCCCGAACTATCTGTCGACGATCGGTGAGCGACTGTCGACCTGGGCGATGATCACGCCGTTCCAGGTGATCGCCCTGTCCATCCCGATCTGCGTGCTCCTGGGGTGGGTTGCCGCCCGACGGCGGTACCTCGACGATCCGGCGAATCACCGCAGGGTGCTGGTTCGTGCGGCCGCGATCGGCATCCCGGTGGGCTGGCTCGGGGGTGTCCCCAGCGCTCTGCTCCACCTGGGGGTGATCGACGTGCCGGAGCACGCGAGCTTCATGTTCGATGGGCTCTCGCAGGTCACCGGCATCTTCGGGGGTATCGGCTACGCGGCGCTGTTCGGGCTGATCGCCTTGCGTTGGCAGGAGCGGGAAGCTCGTCCGCCGGTGCTGCGCGCGATCAGCGCCGTCGGCCAGCGATCGCTGACCTTCTACCTGTGGCAGAGCCTGCTGTTCGCTCCCCTCTTCGCCGCCTGGGGCTTCGGCCTCGGGGATGCCGTCGGTACGGCTGGTGCGCTCGGCATCGCGGTGCTGGTCTGGGCGGCTGGGATCGGCGTCGCCGTCTGGCTGGACCGGGCCGGGCGCCGGGGTCCCGCCGAGGTGCTTCTGCGCC
>JAUNUA010000240.1:1924-3691 GCA_030538435.1 Brachybacterium sp. | reverse complement strand
CACGCCGATGTTGCCGCGCGAGGGGATGCGGCGCAAACCGTCACGCCGATGACACCGCGCGCTTACCGCGGTACGAACCGTCACCCCCTCGATGCAGCGATCGACGCATCGGCCGGGGCTACACCCCCCGGGGGGAACGCCACTGACCAGGCGCGTCCTGCGGACGCACGCGAGGGGCGGACCCGTGATGGGTCCGCCCCTCGCGATCGTCCGAGGAGACCTCAGGTCACAGCATGCAGCTGACGCAGCCCTCGACCTCGGTGCCCTCGATGGCCATCTGCCGCAGGCGGATGTAGTACAAGGTCTTGATGCCCTTCCGCCAGGCGTAGATCTGCGCGCGGTTGATGTCCCGCGTGGTGGCGGTGTCCGGGAAGAACAGCGTCAGCGAGAGCCCCTGGTCCACGTGCTGGGTGGCCTCGGCGTAGGTGTCGATGATCTTCTCGAACCCGATCTCGTACGCGTCCTGGTAGTACTCCAGGTTGTCGTTGGTCATGTACGGCGCCGGGTAGTAGACGCGACCGATCTTCCCCTCCTTGCGGATCTCGATCTTGGAGACGATCGGGTGGATCGAGGAGGTCGAGTAGTTGATGTAGGAGATCGACCCGGTGGGCGGCACCGCCTGCAGGTAGGCGTTGTACATGCCGTGCTCGGCGACCTCGTCGCGCAGCTGCGCCCAGTCCTCACGGGTGGGCAGGTGCACGCTGGAGTTCGCGAACAGGTCCCGGACCCGCTCGGTGCGCGGCTCCCAGGTGCCCTCGACGTACTTCTCGAAGTACGAGCCGTCCGCGTAGGCGGAGCTCTCGAAGTCCGCGAAGGTCTCGCCGCGCTCCTTGGCGATCTGCATGGATGCGCGGATGCACTGGTACACCACCGCGTAGAAGTACATGTTGGTGAAGTCCAGGCCCTCGTCAGAGCCGTAGTAGATCCGCTCGCGCGCCAGGAACCCGTGGAGGTTCATCTGGCCCAGCCCGATCGCGTGGGACTTGCGGTTGCCCTCGGCGATGGTGGGCACCGACTCGATGTCCGAGGTGTCCGAGACGCTGGTCAGGCCGCGGATCGCGGTCTCGATGGTGCGGCCGAAGTCCGGGGAGTCCATCGCCTTGGCGATGTTCAGCGACCCGAGGTTGCAGGAGATGTCCCGGCCCAGGGTCTCGTAGGACAGGTCCACGTTCATCGTGCTGGGGGTGGAGATCTGCAGGATCTCCGAGCACAGGTTGGAGTGGGTGACCTTGCCGCGGATCGGGTTCGCCCGGTTCACGGTGTCCTCGAACATGATGTACGGGTAGCCGGACTCGAACTGGATCTCCGCGAGGAGCTGGAAGAACTCGCGCGCCTTGATCTTCTTCTTCGCGATCCGCGGGTCATCGACCATTTCGCGGTAGTGATCGCTGACGTTGACGTCCGCGAAGGGCTGGCCGTAGACGCGCTCCACGTCGTACGGGGAGAACAGGTACATCGGCTCGTTGTTCTTGGCGAGCTCGAAGGTGATGTCGGGGATCACGACGCCCAGCGACAGGGTCTTGATGCGGATCTTCTCATCCGCGTTCTCCCGCTTGGTGTCCAGGAACCGCAAGATGTCCGGGTGGTGGGCGTTCAAGTACACCGCACCCGCGCCCTGACGGGCCCCGAGCTGGTTGGCGTAGGAGAAGGAGTCCTCCAGCAGCTTCATCACGGGGATGACACCGCTGGACTGGTTCTCGATCTGCTTGATCGGCGCGCCGTGCTCGCGCAGGTTCGACAGCAGCAGGGCGACCCCGCCGCCGCGCT
>JAUNUA010000240.1:0-1914 GCA_030538435.1 Brachybacterium sp. | reverse complement strand
CAGAGTTGATGGAACGCCCGATGGACTCCATGTCGTCCTCGATGCGCAGCAGGAAGCAGGAGACCAGCTCGCCGCGCTGTGCCTTACCGGCGTTCAGGAACGTGGGGGTGGCCGGCTGGAAGCGGCCGTCCAGAATCTCATCGACCAGGTTCCGGGCCATCTGCTCGTCGCCGCGGGCCAGCGTGAGGGCCACCATCACCACGCGGTCCTCGAAGCGCTCGAGGTACCGCTTCCCGTCGAAGGTCTTCAGGGTGTACGAGGTGTAGTACTTGAAGGCCCCGAGGAAGGTCGGGAAGCGGAACTTCTTGGCGTACGCCTGCTCCGAGAGGGACTTCACGAAGGAGAAGTCGTACTGGTCCAGGACCGTGCTCTCGTAGTAGCCCTTGTCCACCAGGTACTCGAGCTTCTCCTCCAGGGAGTGGAAGAACACGGTGTTGGGGTTCACGTGCTGCAGGAAGTACTCGCGGGCCGCGAGACAGTCCTTGTCGAACTGGATCTCGCCGTCGGGGCCGTACAGGTTCAGCATCGCGTTCAGCGCGTGGTAGTCCAGCGCCTTCTGGTGCTCGTGCGCCGGCATCTCGGTCAGTGTCGCCAAAACTCTTCCAATCCTTCGGTGACCCTCTGCACGTCACGGGATGTGCCGAGCAGTTCGAATCTGTACATGTGCGGGACCTGGCACTTGGCCGAGACGATCTCTCCGGCCAGGCCGTAGGCATCCGCGAAGTTCGTGTTCCCCCCGCTGATGACTCCACGGATCAGGCCGCGGTTGCGTTCGTCGTTGAGGAACCTGATGACCTGCTTGGGGACAGCACCCCGCCCGTTTCCCCCGCCATAGGTGGGGACGATCAGGACGTACTCCTCGTCCATCACGAGGGGTTCGGCCTTGGGATAGAGCGGGATGCGGTGGGCGGTCAGCCCCAGCTTCTCCACGAAGCGGTGGGTGTTGCCCGAGACCGAGGAGAAGTAGACGAGCGTTCCCACGTCCGCTACACCCCCCGGGGCGTCAGACCGCGGCGCTGCGGCGGGCCGGAGCGCCGGCGGCGGCGAGTGCCTTGATCTTGTCCGGACGGAAGCCGGCCCAGTGGTCGTCCCCGGTGATGACGACGGGAGCCTGCATGTACCCGAGAGCCTTCACGGTTGCGAGGGCCTCGGCATCCTCGGTGAGGTCGACCAGGGCGTAGTCCACGCCGGCCTTGTTCAGGGCGCGCTTGGTCGCATCGCACTGGACGCACATCGGCTTGGAGTAGACGGTGATGTCCATGGTGAGGGAGGCCTTTCTGCACAGCGCTCGCAGGGGGCGCCGGGGGACGTGACGTGCTGTTCGTGGGTGCGGGACCCTGGGTCACCGCGACCTCACCAACACTACACCTAGTGTCCGCCGAGGGGTACCACCACAAGATGTACTGAATTACATCCGTGTCGTCCACAACACGGTGTGCACGGCTTGTGGACGGGTGGGCACGGTCGGTGGACTGCCGACGAGACTGCAGGACAGGGGCCCGCGGGACACTGTGGACAGCCCCGACAGAGTCGACGGGCGCGGTGGAGAAGAGGCGTGAGGGACGCCGGGAATCAGGAGCGCGGAGGCTCGGAATCCGCCCACGCATCGAATGTGTCCGGCGTGTCGCTCGGCGTGTCGTCGTTATCGGCGGCGGCGTCCGTCACGGCGGACTCCTCTGCCCCGGCCTCGGGCTCTGGCTCCTCCACAGCCTCGGACTCATCCACAGTCTCCGCCGATTCCCCGGCCTCGGGCTCTGCACCGTCATCCTCGGTGGGGCCGTCAGCCTCGGCCGACACCTCGGCCTCGGGCTCTGCACCGCCCTCTTCCTCGGTGGGGATATCAGCTTCCGCCGTCGCCTCAGTCTCGGGCTCTGCGTCACCCTCGGCGGTTGCCTCGGTCGGACTCTCGGCCTC
>JAUNUA010000006.1 GCA_030538435.1 Brachybacterium sp. | reverse complement strand
TCGGACAGGGGACGCGGCTGCTCACCCACCTCGTCGGCCTCGGCAAGACCTACACCGCGACGATCCGCCTCGGGGTCGGCACCACCACCGACGACGCGGAGGGCGAGACCCTCGGAGAGACGCGGGATGCCACCGACCTCCCCCCTGCCGCGATCGAGGAGGCCGCCTCGGCGCTGCGCGGCGACATCCGCCAGGTGCCCAGCACCGTCTCGGCGATCAAGGTCGACGGGAAGCGCGCCTACGCGCGGGCACGCGCCGGTGAGGACGTCCAGCTCGACGCCCGCCCCGTGCGGATCGATCGGTTCAGCGTGCTGGAGCAGCGCACGGACGGGAAGTACCTGGATCTGGACGTCGTCGTGACGTGCAGCTCCGGCACGTACGTGCGAGCTCTCGCCCGGGACCTCGGCGCCGCGCTCGGCGTCGGCGGACACCTGACGGCGCTGCGCCGCACCGCGGTGGGTCCCTTCGCGGTGGAGGACGCGGTGCACGTCCCCGCACGCGGAGAAGGGGACGACGTCGACCTGCCGCTCGCAGGACTCGGCGCGACCGCGGCGCGGGTCCTCGGCACGCTGACGGTGCGGCCGCAGGACGGCCGTGCGCTGGGGCTGGGCCAGCGCATCACGGTGGCGTCCGCGGACGTCGAGACCCGGGAGCCGGGGAGCGATCTGGCCGACGGGTCGGACGGCGACCGGCCGGTCGCTGCGCTGGATGATCAGGGGCGTCTGCTGGCCCTGCTCACCCGGGAGGGGCAGCGATGGCGCCCCCGTCTCGTGATCCCCGAGGGCGCCCGGAGCTGACCCGGCTCACCCTCCCGCCGCGGCAGCGTCGCTGCTCACCAGTGGACTTCGACGCGGGTGCCGATCTCCCCGAATTCGTACAGCCACTGCGCATCCGCGACGGTCATGTTCACACAGCCGTGGGAGACGGAGCCACCGAAGCTGCTCACCCAGGGTGCACCGTGGAAGCCGTACCCGCGGTGGAAGTACTGCACCCACGGCACGTCCGGGGTGTAGTAGTAGCGGGGGTCGTCCTCGTCGATGGTCAGCCCGTTGGTCATGTCCTGCTTCTCGTAGCGCAGGTAGATCTCGTAGGAGCCGGTCGCGGTCTCGTAGCCGGGCTTGCCGTCGGAGATGGTGCGGGGGCCGAACACGATCTCGTCGCCCACGTAGGCCGTCGTGGTCTTGTTCGACAGGTCCACGTAGATCCACTTCTCGGAGGGGTCGACGTCGGTGGGCACCGCGCCGAGGGCACCGTCGCGCGGCGCCGTCTCGGGGGAGGGGGCCCGGGTGGTCGACGCCTCGAGGACGGAGGTGTCGAAGGTGCCGTCGAAGGAGCTGCCCTCGCGGAGGGCCGATCCAAGGTCCGCGGCGACATCCTCCGCGTTCGTGACCTCCAGGCCGTCGCGGGGATCGGAGAGCGTCTTCACGGTCTCCCCGTTCGCACCGACCAGCACCAGACCATCGGACGCCTCCCGGTCCAGCTCCTCGGCCTGCTCCTGCACCCAGGCGCCCGCGGCGTCCTCGTCGATGCGGACATCCAGGTCCTCGCCCTCATCGTTCGTCGTCACCCGGATCCACTCGGCGCGATCCGAGGCCGACACCTCGATGGTGTCCTCGCCGGCAGTGATGCTCATGGGCTGCTCGAGCGCACGATTCGCCCGATCGACGGCGTCCTGCGCCTCCTCGTCGGTGATCTCCGGCTCGGTCTGCTGGACGGTCTGCTCGATATGGAAGTCCTCGAGGGTCGCGGACTTCTCCGCGGCTGCGGCCGCGAAAGCCGCCGTGTCCACACCCATGCCCGCCTGTCCGGACTCGATGGTCCAGGCGCCGGCGTCCTCGTCGAAGTGCACCGTGGCGTCCTGGGGCGCAGCGCGCTCATCGGGGACCAGGGAGGAGGCGAACTGCTTGGCGGTGGCCTCGTCGAGGCTGACCACGGGCTCGACAATGTTCTGGCCCGACAGGTTGGAGGTGAGAGCCGCACCGAAACCGGCCTGCGAGGTCGCGCGCTGCGCGGTCGTCTCGGCGTCGACGGAGACCCCCAGCTCGGCGAGGGTGGCGGTGGTCTCCGCACCGTCGGTATCCACGGTCACGGTGGTGGCTGCGGCGCGCTCCTCGACGAGGGCCGCGATCTGCTCGGGGGTCTGCCCGGACACGTCCTGGCCGAGGACGACTGTGCCGGGCAGCGCCTTGCCCTCGTACTGCTTGCCGTAGGCGTAGACGCCGCCCGCGAGCACCAGGGCGATGGCGGCGACGGCCGCGAGGGCGATGAGCAGCGCCCGGCGGGGGCCGGGCCGGTCCGCGGCTGGCGTGTCGGTGCTGTGGCGCATGGTCGTCTCGACTTCCCGGTGGTCGTCACGGTGCCGCATCGGCAACATGCGGCGCGGGGGCCGTCCCCTCGGTCCGCCCGCTCTCTCGAGGGTAACGGAGCTCGCCCTCGAACCCCAGGAACCCAGGGGTCCGATGCGACCCAGGGCACGATACGGCTGATGCCCGTGGGGAGCGCGGCGGGGATACAGTGGTCCATCGTGAGTCCGTCGCCCGCCCCCGTCTGGAGATCGCTCGCGGAGGTCCCGAGCTCGCTCGGGCCCTCCGCGGTGGCGATCGGTAACTTCGACGGCGTCCACCGCGGGCACCGGGCCGTGCTGCGCCACCTCGCAGACGCCGCCGCCGACCGCGCGCTGGCCGCCGTCGCCCTGACCTTCTGGCCCCACCCGCGCCATGTGTGCGTCGGCCCCGGAGACCCGGTGCTGCTGACCTCCCGCGACGACCGCGACCGGCTGCTGTCGCTCAGTGACCTCGCCGGGGTGCTGGACCTCGAGTTCACCTGGGACTTCGCCCAGTACAGCGCTGAGGACTTCGTGCGGATCTTCCTGGTCGAAGGGCTCGGTATGCGGCTCGTGGTGATGGGGGAGGACTCCCGTTTCGGTCGAGCCAACGAAGGCGACATCACCACCATGCGCCAGTTGGCGGATCGCTACGGATTCGAGGTGCTGACCGTGGGGGATCACGGGCTGGGGGAGAGCACCGCCACCCCGTCCACCACGCGGGTCTCCTCGAGCGCCATCCGCGCGGCCCTCGAGGACGGCGACGTTCCCGCCGCGACAGCCATGCTCGGCCGGTACCCGACGGTCACGGACCTCGTGCACCACGGCCACAAGCGCGGCCGCGAGCTCGGGTTCCCCACCGCGAACCTCGGTCCCGCGCCCCAGGGGATGGTCCCGGCCGACGGGGTGTACGCCGGATACCTCACCGTTGTCCGCCAGGCCCCGGAGCACCACGGTGCCCCCGTGCTGGACCGCGCGCCCGCCACCATGTCGATCGGCACCAACCCGACCTTCGCGACGCCGGAGAACCCGTCTCCGCGGATCGTCGAGGCCTACGTCCACGGCGACCACGATCTCGATCTCTACGGGGACCTCGTCCGCCTGGAGCTCGTGGAGCGCCAGCGTCCCACCGTGCGATTCGACAGCGTCGAGGACCTCATCGCCCAGATGCACCTGGATGCGGACGTGACCCGCCGCACTGTCGCCGAAGCCGAGCGGTCAGCGGACCTGCTCGGCTGATACCCTCGATTCGCCGTCCAACCGGCCGCGGAGGGTCCCGTCGGACCCGCTCAGAGAGCCCGGGAGAACATGCCCCGGTGCGCCGCGCAACGACCAAGGAGTGCCAGTGGCCCTCGATTCCGCTACCAAGCAGGACATCATCAAGGAGTACGCGACGAGCGAGGGCGACACCGGTTCGCCCGAGGTTCAGGTCGCGCTGCTCACCCACCGCATCACCTACCTGACCGAGCACCTCAAGGAGCACAAGCACGACCACCACACCCGCCGTGGTCTGATGCTCCTGGTCGGTCAGCGCCGCCGCCTGCTGAAGTATCTGCAGGCCATCGACATCGAGCGCTACCGGTCGCTGATCAAGCGACTCGGCCTGCGCCGCTGATGATCTCCCGCCGCTCGTCCCTCAGAGGGGCGGGCGGCGGTTTCGGTCCGTCCGGCCATCCGGGCGGGCCGTCGTCACGCCCCACACGGCACGGTCCTCGGCAGTGACCTGCGGAACCCGCCCGACGGCGGGGCGCCGCGCGCCACTGGCGATGGCCGCGCCCGGCAGGGGCGACCATCCCCGGGAAGGGTCCCGGGACCACGAACTCGAAGGAGAATCCCCATGGCCATGGAAGGCCCTGAGATCACCGCCACCACCGCCGTCATCGACAACGGCTCCTACGGCAAGCGCGAGGTCCGCTTCGAGACCGGACGTCTCGCCCAGCAGGCCGCCGGCGCCGTCGCCGTCTACCTCGACGACGACACCATGGTGCTGTCCGCGACCGCCGTGTCGAACCGTCCGAAGGACCAGTTCGACTTCTTCCCCCTGACCGTCGACGTCGAGGAGCGGATGTACGCCGCGGGTCGCATCCCCGGCTCGTTCTTCCGCCGCGAGGGCCGCCCCGGCACCGACGCGATCCTCGCCTGCCGCCTCACCGACCGCCCGCTGCGCCCCGCCTTCGTGAAGGGCCTGCGCAACGAGGTCCAGGTCGTCCTCACCGTCATGTCCGTGAACCCCGACGACGCGTACGACGTCGTCGGCATCAACGGCGCCTCCGCCTCCACCCAGATCTCCGGTCTGCCGTTCTCCGGCCCCATCGGTGGCGTCCGCGTCGCCCTGATGCCGAACGCCGACGGCGGCCAGTGGGTCGCTTTCCCGACGTTCTCGCAGCTGGACGAGGCCGTGTTCTCCATGGTCGTCGCCGGCCGCATGGTCGGCGAGGGCGACGACACCGACGTCGCCGTGATGATGGTCGAGGCCGAGGCCACCGACAACGCCTGGTCGCTGGTGAAGGACCAGGGCGCGATCGCTCCCACCGAGGAGGTCGTGGCCGAGGGCCTCGAGGCATCCAAGGTGTTCATCCGCAGCCTCTGCCAGGCCCAGCAGGAGCTCGCCGACCAGGCCGCGAAGCCGGTCCGCGACTTCCCCCTGTTCCTGGACTTCCAGGACGACGCGTACGACAAGGTCGCCGCGGTCGCGACCGACCGTCTGCAGGACGTCATGTCCATCCCCGGCAAGCAGGAGCGCGAGGAGCGCACCGAGCAGCTGCTGGCCGAGGTCGCCGCGGAGATCGCCGCGGAGGGCGAGGAGTTCGCCGGCCGCGAGAAGGAGATCACCGGTGCCTTCCGCGCGGTCTCCAAGAAGGTCATGCGCGAGAAGGTCCTCACCGAGGGTGTCCGCATCGACGGCCGCGGCCTGGAGGACATCCGTCAGCTGTCCGCCGAGGTCGAGGTGCTCCCGCGGGTGCACGGCTCGGCGCTGTTCGAGCGCGGCGAGACCCAGATCCTGGGTGTCACCACGCTGAACATGCTGAAGATGGAGCAGCAGATCGACTCGCTGTCCCCGGTCACGCACAAGCGCTACGTGCACCACTACAACTTCCCGCCGTTCTCCACCGGCGAGACCGGCCGCGTGGGCTCCCCGAAGCGCCGCGAGATCGGCCACGGCATGCTCGCCGAGCGCGCCATCACCCCGGTGCTGCCGGGCCGCGAGGAGTTCCCCTACGCGATCCGTCAGGTCTCCGAGGCGCTGGGCTCGAACGGCTCGACGTCCATGGGGTCGGTGTGCGCCTCCACCCTGTCGCTGCTGAACGCCGGTGTGCCGCTGCGCGCCCCGGTCGCCGGCATCGCGATGGGTCTCATCTCCGGTGACGTCGAGGGGGAGACCCGCTACGCGGCCCTCACCGACATCCTGGGCGCCGAGGACGCACTCGGCGACATGGACTTCAAGGTCGCCGGTACCGATGAGTTCATCACCGCCATCCAGCTGGACACCAAGCTCGACGGCATCCCCGCCTCCGTGCTCGCCTCGGCGCTGTCCCAGGCCCGCGAGGCCCGCCTGCACATCCTGGGCGTGCTGAACGAGGCAATCGACCAGCCCGACGAGATGAGCCCGAACGCCCCGCGCGTCATCGCCGTCACCATCCCCGTGGACAAGATCGGTGCGGTCATCGGCCCCAAGGGGCAGATGATCAACCAGATCCAGGACGACACCGGCGCCGACATCACCATCGAGGACGACGGCACCGTGTACATCGGGGCGACCGACGGTCCGTCGGCGGAGGCCGCGCGCAGCGCGATCAACGCGATCGCGAACCCGCAGGTCCCCGAGGCCGGCGAGCGCTACCTCGGCACCGTGGTGCGCGTGGTCGACTTCGGCGCCTTCGTCTCCCTCACCCCGGGCAAGGACGGCCTGCTGCACGTCACCCAGCTGCGGAAGCTGAACGACGGCAAGCGCGTGGACAACGTCGAGGACGTCGTCCAGGTCGGCCAGAAGATCGAGGTGGAGATCCGTGAGATCGACGCCCGCGGCAAGATCAGCCTCGCCGTGATCGAGGACGAGGCCGAGCAGTCCGAGGATGCCGCCTCGACTGAGGCCGCTCCCGCCGAGTGACCCGCTGAGACCGGGCTGCGGCCCGGTGAGCACGCACCCAGGGCGGCTTCCCCGACACGGGGGAGCCGCCCTGTTGCCGTTGTCACCGCGCCATCGGTGGGGTGCTCGGGCGTGTGCCAGACTCGTGCGGTGCCTATCGACCTGCCACTCGACGATCCCCGCAGCGACCTGATCCTCGCCGAGGCCGACGGCGGCTCCCGCATCCGCCGGTCCATCCTCCCCGGCGGGGTGCGCCTGCTCACCGAGACCGACCGCTCCGTGCGCAGCGTCAGCATCGGCATGTGGCTGCCCGTCGGCTCCCGCGACGAGACCCCCGCCGAGGCCGGCGCCACCCATGCCCTCGAGCACCTGCTGTTCAAGGGCACGACACGTCGCAGCGCCCTGGACATCGCCACTGCCTTCGACGCGGTCGGCGGGGAGTCCAACGCCGTCACCGCCAAGGAGCACACCTTCTACTACGCGCGGGTGCGCAGCGCCGACCTGGACCTCGCGACCGACATCCTCGCGGACATGATCACCTCCTCCACCCTCACCGAGGAGTCCTGGGCGACCGAGCGGGAGGTGATCCTCGAGGAGCTCGCCATGGCGGAGGACGATCCCACCGACATCGGCCACGAGACGTTCCTCGCGGAGGTCCTGGGGCCGGACACCCCGCTCGGCCGACCCGTCGGCGGAACCGCAGCCTCCGTCGGCGCCATCGACATCGAGCACGTGCGCCGCCACTACCACGCCCACTACCGGCCCGGTGCCCTCGTCGTCACCGCCGTCGGGGACCTCGACCACGACGAGCTCGCCGCGCGCCTGTCGGCGCAGCTCACCGACGGCGGGTGGGACCTGGCCTCCGGTGCGCTCCCCGATGCCCGGCGCCGCGCCGAGCAGGCCGGGGAGCGTCCGCTGCTGGACGGGCCCGCGCCGGTACGACGGCTGCGCCGCCCCACCGAGCAGACCCACCTGTACCTGGGCGGTCCCGGGATCGCCGCCACCAGCGAGGAGCGCCACACCCTGGGGGTGCTGATGGCGATCCTCGGCGGAGGGATGTCCTCCCGGCTGTTCCAGAACGTGCGGGAGCAGCGGGGGCTGGCCTACACCGTGTACTCCTACAGCGCCGGCTACAAGGAGGCGGGCCTGTTCGGGATGTACGCCGCCTGTCGTCCCTCCCGCGTGGAGACCGTCGCGGCCCTGCTCGAGGAGGAACTGCGACGCATGGGCAGCGGCGGCGTGACCGAGGAGGAGCTCGGCCGTGCCCTCGGACAGATCACCGGGACCCTGGCGCTGGGCCTCGAGGACACCTCCTCCCGGATGGCGCGGCTCGGGATCAGCGAACTCGTCCACGGGACCTACACCTCCGTCGATGAGACCCTGGATTCCATCGCCGCCGTGAGCGCCGAGGACGTGCAGGCCCTCGCCGCGCGCCTCGGCGAGCGCTTCACCACCCGTGTCGAGGTCGGCCCCGACGCCGCCGCCACCGTCTGAGAGGACCTGCCATGAGCACCAACGCCCCCGCTGACACCCGTGATGGCGCTGCGCCCCGCCGCGTGGCCGTCCTCGGCGCCCGCGGCCGCATGGGATCCGAAGCCGTCCACGCTGTGGAGAGCGCCGATGACCTCGAGCTCGTCGCCCGCATCGACAGCGGTGATGACCTCGCCGTCGCCCGCGACGCCGGAGCGGAGGTGGTCGTGGACTTCACCGTCCCCTCCGCCACCCGCGGCAACGTGCTGTGGGCGATCGAGCACGGCATCCACGCCGTCGTCGGTGCCACCGGCTGGGACGAGGACGCCCTTGCGGAGGTACGGGACGCCCTCGGTGAGGACCCGGCGACCGGTGTGCTCATCGCCCCGAACTTCGCGATCGGCGCGGTGCTGGCGATGCGCTTCGCGGAGACCGCCGCCCGCTACTACGAGAGCACCGAGATCATCGAGCTCCACCACCCCGACAAGGTCGACGCCCCCTCCGGCACCGCCGCCCACACCGCCCGCGCCATCGCCCGCGGTCGCGCGGCCGCAGGCCTCGGGCCCGTGCCCGATGCGACCGAGAAGGACCCCCAGGGTGCCCGTGGCGCCCGCGTCGACGGCGTCCCCATCCACGCCGTCCGCCTGCGGGGACTCGTCGCCCACGAGGAGATCCTCTTCGGCCAGGTCGGCGAGCAGCTCACCATCCGCCACGACTCCTTCGACCGCAGCAGCTTCATGCCGGGCGTGCTGCTGGCCGTGCGCGAGGTCCCCGCGCGTCCCGGCCTGACCGTGGGGCTGGATCAGTACATGGATCTCGCCTGACGATGCGCGTCCGCCTGTTCGTCGGCCTGCTCCTGGCGATCACCGCGATCTTCGCCTGGGGCCTCGGGTGGATCGCCTGGGGATTCCTGCAGGCCGGCGGGGTCATCGGCTGGGGCCTCGGCCTCGCCGTCGTCGCGCTGCTGGTCATCACGGTGTGGGTGCTGTGGCGCGAGGTGCTCTTCGGGCTCGCCTCCGCCCGGCTGTCCCGTCTCTACGCGCGCCCCTGGCCGCAGGGCGTCACCCCCGCGGAGGAGTTCGCTGCCGCCCGCACCGCCATCGAACAGACCGAGGCGGCAGGCGACAGCCCGGATTGGCGCGCCTGGTATCGCCTCGGGGTCGCCTACGACGCGAACCGTGACCGCACGCAGGCACGCGCGTGTGTGCGCCGCGCCATCGCCATGGAACGCCCGACCCGCTAAGGGCCAGCCCCGCGTCGCATTCGCGCCGCACCCCGGTGCGACTGCCGGGCCTACGGCACGCCGAGCATCCGCAGCACGGCCGCTGTGGCGGCGGCCCCCACGACGACCACCAAGAACGGTGCGCGCAGCCACAGCAGCGTCGCCGCTGCGGCGAGTCCCGCCAGGCGTGCATCGGGATGCAGCTGCTGTCCGTCACCGAGGGTCTGCACCGCGACCAGGGCTGCGAGCAGCGCCACCGGCAGCAGCATCAGCACCCGGGAGATCCGCGGACCCTCCAGACCCTCCGGGGGCACCTGGTACCCGATCCACTTCTGGACGAAGGAGAGGACAGAGGCGACGACCACGCCGATCGCGAGCGCGCTCACCGGGCCCCCTCCGACCCGCCGCGCGGCAGGGGCCACCCGGCGATGACAGCGACCAGCGCGGCTGCTAACACCGGCAGTCCCGGCGGCAGGATCGGTGTCGCCACCAGCGCGACGAACGCCGCCGCGACCGCCACCGCCACCACGTCCCGGCGCACCAGGCGCGGCCACAGCAGCGCCAGGAACGCGCCGGCAGCCGCCGCGTCGAGCCCCCACGCGGCCGGATCCGCGATGGCCTGCCCCGCGAGAGCCCCCACCAGGGTGAACAGGTTCCACAGCACCCACACCGCGATCCCCGCGGACCAGAACCCGGCACGCTGCTGCGCGCGGGTCGCCCCCGAGGCGGCATTCGCGGTGCTCTCGTCGATCGTGAGGTGCGCGCGGAGCGCCCCGCGCCAGCCCCCGCGCTCCAGCATGGGAGCGAGGATCAGGCCGTACAGCGTATTGCGCACCCCCAGCAGCAGCGCCGCCAGAGTCGCCCCCACGACGGAGCCACCCCCGCCGATCACACCGATGAACGCGAACTGGCTGCCCCCGGTGAACATCACCGCGGACAGCACCACCGCCTGCCACACCTCGAGGCCGGACGCCGTGGCGAGCGCCCCGAAGGAGATGCCGTACAGGCCAGTCGCCAGGCCGATCGACCAGCCCCGACGCCGGATCCCGCGCAGCGTGGCGCGCTCGCCGGCGCCGACGGGAACAGGGGAGGAGGGGGTGGCCATGGCGGGACAACCCTAGTGGTCGTCGTTCGCTGGAGACGCGTTCGATGACGGTATGAGACCGTGAACCCATGACCACCATGCACGAGGGCCCGGATTCCGCCCTGCCTATGCGCGCCTCCGCCCTGCTGCTGGACATGGACGGGACACTCGTCGACTCCGGCCCGGCCGTCGAGCGCAGCTGGAACCGGCTGTTCCGCGCCTACGACGCTGAGCGCACCTTCGACCACGAGCTGCACGGTGTGCCCGCCCGCCACGTGATCTCCCGGGTGCTCGGCCATCTCGACGACGAAGACCAGCGCCGCGCAGCCCAGGAGATCGAAGAGATCGAGATGGACGATGTGGAGGGCATCGTCACCCTGCCCGGCACCGAGCGGCTCCTCGCCGAGCTCGACGCGGCCGCCACGAAGCTCGGGCACCCCACCTGGACCATCGTCACCTCCTGCACGCAGCCGCTGTTCGAGGCCCGCTGGGCGCGCACGGGCTTGCCTGTCCCACCCGACATGGTCACCGCGGACCAGGTCACCCACGGCAAGCCCGACCCGGAGCCCTATGCGCTCGCGCTGACGCGCCTGGGTCTGCGCCCCGAGGACGCCGTCGTGATCGAGGACTCACCGGGCGGGTTGGACTCCGCTCGCGCGGCGGGGATCCGCACCGTCGCCGTGACCACCACCACCCCTGCCGGGGAGCTCACCGAGCGCGCGGATGCGCTGCTGACCTCGCTGGACGATGTCGAGGTCCGCGTGGAGGACGGCGCGCTGCTGTTGACCCGTCGTGATGAGTGACCGCGGGCGGTGCGGGCGCGGGGTGAGCGCGCCCCGCTGATACGCTTCCCACGCCGTCGCGCGCATCCCGGGGGAGCCGCGTACGTCCGGAGGCTCGCGTCCTCTCGGAGGCCCCGGGGATCCGACAGCGACACCCTGCTGAAGAGAGGATCCCCCATGTGCGGAATCGCCGGCACCTACGGTTTCGGTGACCAGACCGATCAGATCTGCCGTCGCATGAACGACTGCCAGGCGCACCGCGGGCCCGACGGGGAGGGCATCCACGTCGCCGGCTCTGCAGGTCTCGCGCACCGTCGCCTGTCGATCATCGACCGTGAGCACGGCGATCAGCCGATGCTGGACGACGAGGGCACCGTGGCGCTGGTGTACAACGGCGAGGTCTACAACTACCTGGACCTGCGGGCCGAGCTCGAGCAGCAGGGCAGGCGGTTCCGCACCGTCTCGGACACCGAGGTCGTTCTGCAGGCGCACTCCGCGTGGGGGACCGACGCCTACGACCGCTTCAACGGCATGTTCGGCTTCGCGATCCACGACGCGGACAGCGACCGCCTGACCGTCGTGCGCGACCACTTCGGCATCAAGCCCGTCTACTACTGGTCCGACGAGTCGGCCGATACCGGTCCCCGGGTGCTGTTCGCCTCGGAGATCAAGTCACTGCTGGCCGCGGACGTGTTCCCCGCCGAGGCCGATGACAGCGCCGTCTACCGGTATCTCAAGCACCGCATCCACGACGACGGGGAGCAGACCTTCTTCCGCGGCATCCGCCGCCTGCTGCCCGGCCAGATGCTGCAGGTCGACGCCGACGGGGTGCGGGTGGAAACCTTCACCGCCCTGCAGGACGAGCTCCGGGCGCTCGCCGCTCAGCCCGGACGGCCCTACTCCGAGGAGGTCGTGAGTGAGTACCGCGAGCGCTTCGAGGAATCGGTGCGCCTGCGTCTGCAGTCCGAGGTGCCCGTCGGGACGTCGCTCTCCGGTGGGCTGGATTCCTCCGCGGTCGCCGCGGTCATCGCCCGCCACCTGCGCGAGCAGGGCGAGGCCGACGGCTACGAGGCCGTCGGGAGCCGCCAGAACACGTTCTCGGCCGTGTTCCCCAAGTCGATCAACGACGAGGAGCACTACGTCGACGCGCTGCTGGAGAAGTACGAGGAGCGGATCACCGCCCATAAGATCCGGCCGGACGCCCAACTGTTCCTGGATGACCTGGTGGACTTCGTGCGCACCCAGGAGGAGCCGATCATCTCCACCGGCCCGTACGCCCAGTACGCCGTCATGCGGGAGGCCAGCCAGCACGTCACGGTGCTTCTGGACGGCCAGGGTGCCGACGAGATGATGGCCGGGTACAACCCCTACTTCTATGTCTACCTGCGCCAGCTGCGCCGGCAGCGGCGCTTCGGTGAGCTGGCCCGGGAGATGGCCGCCAGCCGCGACATCATGGCCAAGCTGTGGCGCTCCAAGTTCTCCGGTCGCGCGGATGTGGGGACCGACGCGGTGCTGAACTCCACCTTCGTCGCGGAGAACGCCGGCACCACCGGCCACCGCTCCCCCCAGGACGACCTCAAGGCACGACTGCTGGACGACACCTTCCGCTCGTCCCTGCCGTCGCTGCTGCGCTACGAGGACAAGAACACCATGCGCTTCAGCATTGAGGGGCGCGTGCCGTTCGTCGACAAGGAGCTGATGAAGTTCCTGTTCTCCCTGGACGAGTCCGCGATCCTTCACGACGGCTGGAACAAGCGCATCCTGCGCGAGTCGATGACGGGGATCCTGCCGGACATGATCTCCCGGCGCCGCAACAAGATCGGGTTCACCACCCCCGAGCGGGAGTGGTTCCACAAGATCGCCCCCTCGCTGCGGGAGATCTTCGCGTCCGACTCCTTCGCGTCCCGTCCGTACTTCGACGCCCCGACCGTGCTGGCACTGTTCGACGACTACGTGAAGAACCCGGAGAACCACGGCACGCTGCTGTTCTGGCGTCTGCTGAACGTGGAGCTGTGGCTGCGGGCCTTCATCGACCAGGCGCCGGAGACCAGCGCCGTGGAGGAGGGCACCGCCGTCATCCAGGACGCCGCGGGCGAGGCGGCGGATGCCACGCCCGCCAAGAGCGACTATGCCCCGAACCCCGGCAAGGAGCTCGACCTCACCAGCTCCTACGACGGGCGCACCTGGCGCCGGTTCCCTCTGCAGACCGACCTCGTCTCCCGCGACAGCGATCTGGAGCGCCTGGTCACCGAGCGGGTGGAGGCGTTCTTCGCGGACCTGCCGGAGGACGCCCTGCCCCCGAACGCCCCCTGGCACTTCTTCATCAGCGAGAAGATCGTCGCGATCACCCAGGGCCGCTCTCTGTTCACCTGGGAGATCACCCCTCGGCGCAGCGCCCGTCTGCTGTCCCGTGCCGTCACCCGCACCCCCGCGGGCATCGGCCTCGGCAGCCCGTACACCATGGAGCTCGCGATCCGCGAGATCGGCCTGCCCCGGATCGCGTTCGCCGCGGTCGTCGGCGGGGCGGCGAAGCTGATCGGGAAGAAGGGCGTCTTCTACCAGCTGGCCGGCAGCGACGTCCGTGCGATCGACGGGCCCACCGAGTACTCCGCGTTCCCGTCCAATGTCTCGGCGAAGCTCCCCCCGAAGGACCCGGATGCTGTCTCCGCGCGCCTCAGCGCCGCGATCCGGCGTTCGGACATCCCCGCCGCCTACCGCGACTCCTTCGCGGGAACCGTGGTGATGGACGCCAACGACATCGGACGGAACCTGCTGGGTTCGGACGTGTCCGGTCCCGCCGCGCGTTACGAGGAGACCTTCGCCGACAACCCCCTCGGTCAGGGCCGCCAGCGCACACCGCTCGCCATCGTGGCGGACCTCGGCGGATCCCCATCGCCCCACACGGTGTAGTCCCATCGCGGTTCCATCCAGGCGGATAGTGAACCGCGATGGGACAATATCGTCGCGCCGTGGCCGGAGAACCGTCGGGAGCGGGGCCTGAGGACCGTCGGGCCGGGACCGGGGACCGGTGGTCCGTCGGGAGCGGGGCACCGGCGGGACCAGGTGACTGGCGTCGTCTCGGCGGATGGATGCGACAGTGTGTCTGGTGCATGCCGCCGGTCGACCCCGGCAGGTCGGGCATCGGGCAGGTGTGTGGCTCGATTAGGCTAAGAGGCCATGAGTGACATCGTCTTCCGGTCCGACGTGACCGTCGAGTTGGTCCGTTCCGCCGCCCAGGACAGTGACGTGGTCTTCGCGGCCCGCGTGTCGACCCAAGGGGAGGCGTCCAAGGCGGCCGCCGGCGCCGAGGCGACCGGCCGGGATAACGGTCTGATCCGTTTCCTCATGCGTGACCGCCACGGCAGTCCCTTCGAGCACAACAGCTTCACCTTCTTCGTCGAGGCGCCGATCTTCGTGTTCCGCGAGTTCATGCGCCACCGCATCGCCTCGTACAACGAGGAGTCCGGGCGCTACCGGGAGCTGCGCCCGATCTTCTACGTCCCGTCCCGGGAGCGGAACCTGGTGCAGTCCGGCAAGCCGGGTGCGTATGAGTTCCACCCCGGCAGCGAGCAGCAGCACGAGATCGTCGAGCAGCAGATCCGCTCCTCCAGCGAGCAGTCCTACGCCGCCTACCAGCGGATGCTGGAGGCCGGGGTGGCCCGTGAGGTCGCCCGGGCAGTGCTGCCGGTGAACCTGTTCAGCTCGATGTACGTGACCATGAACGCGCGGTCCCTGATGAACTTCCTGAGCCTGCGCACCAAGCGCGACGGCGCCACCTTCCCCTCCTTCCCTCAGCGCGAGATCGAGATGGTCGCGGAGAAGATGGAGGACTCCTTCGCGGAGAAGATGCCCCTGACCCACGAGGCCTTCGAGGCCGGCGGCCGCATCGCCCCGTGAGACCGCCCCACCCCGAGGAGACACCATGACCGGCACTGGCTCGCTCCCGCACCGCCCTTTCGGCGCGGTCGGCACCGCGATGGTCACCCCTTTCACCGCGGACGGGGAGGCGGTCGACCTCGACGCTGCCCAGGAGCTCGCCGTTCACCTGGTCGACCACGGCCAGGACATGCTGGTCCTCAGCGGCACCACCGGAGAGTCCCCCACCACCAGCGACCAGGAGAAGACGGACCTGCTGGTCGCGGTCCGCGAGGCCGTCGGACCGGAGATCACGCTGCTGGCCGGGGTGGGCACCAACGACACCCGGCACAGCATCCACCTCGCCCAGCAGGCCGCTCGCTGCGGGGCCGACATCGACGGTGTGCTGCTGGTCTCCCCGTACTACTCCCGCCCCGGGCAGGTGGGTGTCATCGCCCACACCGAGGCCGTCGCTGACGCCACGGACCTCCCGATGATGCTGTACGACATCCCCGGTCGCACGGCGGTGGCGCTGGAGACCGACACGATCCTGCGTCTCGCCGAGCACGAGCGAATCGTTGCGCTGAAGGACGCCAAGGGCGAGCTGCAGCAGGCGACGTTCGTGATGAACCAGACGGACCTGGCCTACTACAGCGGCGAGGACGCCCTGAACCTCACCTGGCTCACCCTCGGCGCCGCCGGGCTGGTGTCCGTCGTCGGCCACGTCGCCCCCCGCCTGGAGGCGGACCTGGTGGAGTCCGTCGACCGCAGTGATCTGCCCGCCGCCCGGGACATCCACCGGCGGCTCGCCCCGGTGGTTGACGCCGTCATGGGCATCGTGCCCGGCGTTGTCGCCTCCAAGGCCGCGCTCGCGATGCAGGGCGTGCTGCCGAACGACATTGTGCGCTCGCCCCTCGTGCGCGCCACCGACTCCCAGCGCCTGGCCCTCGCCGAGGCGCTCCAGACCACAACGGAGACCCCTTCATGACTACGTCCGGCACCGCCGACATCACGGCTGCCAACAACGCCCTCCTGCGCCAGCAGAACCAGCCGCCGAAGCTGAAGAAGGACACCCTGCGGGTCATCCCGCTGGGCGGGCTCGGCGACGTCGGCCGCAACATGGCTGTCCTCGAGCACGACGGCCGCCTGCTCGTCATCGACTGCGGGGTGCTCTTCCCCGAGGAGACCCAGCCCGGCGTCGACCTGATCCTCCCGGACTTCGAGTACATCATCGACCGCCTCGATGACATCGCCGCGATCGTGCTGACCCATGGCCACGAGGACCACATCGGCGCCGTTCCCTACCTGCTCCGCCTGAAGCCCGACATCCCCCTGGTCGGCAGCCAGCTCACCCTCGCCTTCATCGAAGCGAAGCTGAAGGAGCACCGCATCACCCCGTACACCCTCGCTGTCGCCGAGGGACACACGGAGTCCTTCGGACCGTTCGACTGCGAGTTCGTGGCCGTGAACCATTCCATCCCGGACGCCTTGGCGGTGTACGTGGAGACCCCCGCCGGCTCCGTGCTCCACACCGGTGACTTCAAGATGGACCAGTTGCCGCTGGACGGCCGCATCACCGACCTGCGCGCCTTCGCCCGGCTCGGCGAGAAGGGCGTGGATCTGTTCATGGTCGACTCCACCAACGCCGAGGTCCCCGGTTTCACGGTCGCCGAGCGGGAGATCGGCCCGGTGCTCGACGGGGTCTTCGCCCGCGCCCAGCAGAAGATCGTCGTCGCCTCCTTCTCCAGCCATGTCCACCGCGTCCAGCAGGTGCTCGACGCTGCGGAGAAGCACGGACGCAAGGTCGCCTTCGTCGGCCGCTCCATGGTCCGCAACATGAAGATCGCCCAGGAGATGGGGTACCTGAAGGTCCCCTCGGGGATCGTCGTGGACGTCAAGAAGGTCGATGATCTGCCGGACGAGAAGGTCGTGCTGATGTGCACCGGCAGCCAGGGGGAACCGATGGCGGCGCTGGGCCGGATCGCCAACCGCGACCACCGCATCGAGGTCGGCCAGGGAGACGTGGTGATCCTCGCCAGCTCCCTCATCCCGGGCAACGAGAACTCCGTCTTCCGCGTCATCAACGGGCTGATGGCCCTCGGCGCGGAAGTCGTCCACCAGGGCAGCGCCCGGGTGCACGTCTCCGGCCACGCCAGCGCCGGGGAACTCCTGTACTGCTACAACATCATCCGCCCGAAGAATGTGATGCCGGTCCACGGCGAGGTGCGTCACCTCATCGCCAATGGCCGCATCGCCGAGGATTCCGGTGTCCCCGCGGATCGCGTGGTCCTCGCCCAGGACGGGACCGTTGTCGACCTGCGTGACGGCGAGGCGAACATCACCGGGCAGCTGCCCAACGGCTACGTCTACGTCGATGGATCCAGCGTCGGGGAGATCTCCGATGCGGACCTGAAGGACCGGCGGATTCTCGGCGACGAGGGCTTCATCTCCCTGTTCGCGGTGGTCGACTCCGCCAACGGCTCCCTGGTCGCCGGCCCCGAGATCCACGCCCGCGGTGTCGCCGAGGACGACGAGGTGTTCGAGCGGATCAAGCCGGAGATCATCTCGGCGCTGGAGAAGGCCGTCGCCGACCAGTCCAACAAGCGCGACACCTTCCAGCTGCAGCAGGTGATGCGCCGGGTCGTCGGCCGCTACGTCTCCCAGCGGCTGCGTCGCCGCCCCATGATCATCCCGGTCGTCATCGAGGCGTGATCTCCGCCGGGAGGTGATGGGCGCCCGCTCCGGCCTCCGGGGCGGCGTCGACGCCGCGCGGTACATTGGGCCGTATGGCGACACGTACGTCTTCCCCCGCACGTGCGTCGAAGGGCTCGTCCCGCACCTCCTCCCGCTCTGCCGCGAAGGCCAGCGGCGGGACGGCGCACGATCCGTCGACGCTTCCTCTCCCGGTGCGCGCGCTGCGCTCCGGGTACCTCGGCATCGCCCGCGCCGTCGGCGGATTCGTCCGCGGCGTCGGGGTGACCCGCTGGGAGGTGGCGCACGATCAGCGACGCGACGGATACGCGCTGTTCCTGCTGCTGCTCGCGGCGCTGGTCGCCGTCCGTGAGTGGTGGCAGGTGCCCGGAGCGTTCTTCGACGCGGTGCACACGGTGGTCGCCGGCACCTTCGGCGTCATCTCCGTGATCCTGCCCCTGCTGCTCGCAGGGTGGGCACTGCGGATGTTCCGCCGCCCCGACCTGGAGCGCGCCAACACCCGCATCTTCATCGGCATCGCGATGCTCCTCACCGCGCTGTCGGCGGTGTCCTCCGTGCTGGCGCGGATGCCCGCCCCGGCCGACGGCATCGGTGCGCTCTCCCGCGGCGGAGGCGTGCTCGGCTACCTGGCGGCTGCACCCGTGGAAGCCCTCGTGCCCGGCGCCGCCGTGATCGCCCTGTACATCCTCCTCGCCTGCTTCGGGGTGCTGGTGCTCACCGCCACCCCGGTGGAGTCGCTGCCCGCCACCGTGAAGAACGCCTACTACTCCCTCGTCGGACACAGCGAGGCCGAGGACGAGGAGCGGGAGACCTTCGGCCTGCGGCCTCGCCGCACCGGCCCCCAGCCCCTCGCAGATGCGCAGGACGCCACCGAGCAGCCCACCCGTCGGCGTCGCCGCAGCCGCAAGGAGAAGCAGGAGGAGGCCGCGCGCGATCACGACGAGTTCGGGTACGCCGGGGATGAGGCCTTCACCACCCCGGTCACCGCCCAGGACCAGGGTGCGACCGATGACGCGACCGCGCCATCGGCCGGCACGCGCAGACCGCGACGCGGCACGCCCCGCGGGGCGACCGAGGTGTTCGACGTCGCCGCGGAGGAGAACCAGCGCACCAAGGCGTTCCCGACCACCGGCGCACGGCCCGAGCCCGCAGCCGTCGCGGCGCCCCCGGCGGACCCTGCTCCCACGCAGGACGCCGGCTCGTCTGCCGCAGCGGCGCCCGAGACCGAGCTGGTGCCCCCACCGATGGGGGATCTGCCCCGCGCCGGCGAGCAGCTGGAGCTCGCCGGAGATGTGGTCTACACCCTCCCCGACTCGGCGTTCCTCGTGGAGGGCCCGCCCCACAAGACCCGCTCCGAGGCCAACGACCGGGTGGTCGAGGCTCTCGGCGAGGTGTTCGAGCAGTTCGGCATCAACGCTGACGTCACCGGGTTCACGCGCGGCCCCACCGTCACTCGCTACGAGGTGGAGCTGGGCAGCGGGACGAAGGTCGAGAAGGTCACGGCGCTCAGCAAGAACATCTCCTACGCTGTCGCCAGCGCCGACGTCCGCATCCTCTCGCCGATCCCCGGCAAGAAGGCCATCGGCATCGAGATCCCCAATACGGACCGGGAGACCGTCGCCCTCGGCGACGTGCTGCGCAGCCCCGTCGCCACCCGCAACGAGCACCCCCTGGTGATGGGCGTCGGCAAGGACGTCGAGGGCGGGTACGTCACCGCGAACCTCGCCAAGATGCCTCACCTGCTGGTGGCAGGCGCCACGGGCGCCGGCAAGTCGAGCTTCGTGAACTCGATGATCACCTCCGTGCTGATGCGCTCCACCCCGGAGGAGGTGCGCATGGTGCTGGTGGACCCGAAGCGCGTGGAGCTCACCATCTACGAGGGCATCCCGCACCTCATCACCCCCATCATCACCAACCCCAAGAAGGCCGCCGAGGCATTGGAGTGGGTGGTCAAGGAAATGGACCACCGCTACGACGACCTCGCGGCGTTCGGCTTCAAGCACATCGACGACTTCAACAAGTCGGTGCGCGCCGGCGAGGTCACCCTGCCCCCCGGCAGCGAACGCCGCCTGGCGCCGTACCCGTACCTGCTGGTCGTCGTCGATGAGCTCGCGGACTTGATGATGGTCGCGCCCCGTGACGTGGAGGCCTCCATCCAGCGGATCACGCAGCTGGCGCGCGCCGCGGGCATCCACCTGATCCTGGCGACCCAGCGGCCCAGCGTCGACGTCGTCACCGGCATCATCAAGGCCAATGTCCCCAGCCGCCTGGCGTTCGCGACCTCGTCGCTGCAGGACTCCCGGGTGATCCTGGACTCCCCGGGCGCGGAGAAGCTGATCGGCCAGGGCGATGCCCTGTTCCACCCGATGGGCTCCGCGAAGGCCTTGCGCGTCCAAGGCGCCTGGGTGGGGGAGTCGGAGATCCACAAGGTCGTCGACCACGTCACGTCGCAGATGAAGCCCAGCTATCGCCAGGACGTGACGGTGGCGGCGTCGACGAAGACCATCGACGAGGACATCGGCGACGACATGGATGTGCTGCTGCAGGCGGCGGAGCTGGTGGTCACCACCCAGTTCGGGTCGACCTCCATGCTGCAGCGCAAGCTCCGCGTCGGCTTCGCGAAGGCAGGGCGCCTGATGGACCTGCTGGAGTCCCGGGAGATCGTCGGCCCCTCGGAAGGATCCAAGGCCCGCGACGTCCTGGTCCACCCGGACGACCTGGCTGGGGCGCTTGCCCGGATCCGCGGGGAGGACGTGCCCCAGGCCGGTGGGGCGGACGTGTCCGCTGCGGAGTACGGTGACCCCGACGGTGCCGATGTCCAGCAGGATCCCGCCCCGGAGAGCGTCGCCTATTACGACGGGCACGACGACCCGGACGACGAGGACCAGGACGTTTGGCAGTTCACCGGACGCTGAGCGCCCGCCCCGACCCTCCAGCAGCAGGAGCAACCATGACCGACGCGCACACCCCACGCGACGTCCCGCTGTGGAACATCGCCAACATCCTGACGATGCTGCGCTGCGCCATGGTGCCGCTGCTGGTGGTCGTCGCGGCGCTCTACCACGACTCGGTCGCTGGACGATTCGTCATCACCGCGATCTTCGTGGTGGCGATGCTGACCGACCTCGCGGACGGGCACCTCGCGCGTAGTCGCGGGCTCATCACCGATTTCGGCAAGATCATGGACCCGATCGCCGACAAGGCGATGACCGGCGCCGCCCTCATCATGATCTCCGTGTGGGACTACGCGCCCTGGTGGATCTGGATCCTCACCATCGGCATCCTGCTGCGCGAGTTCGGCATCACCCTCATGCGCTTCACGATCCTGAAGTACGGGGCCCTGCCGGCGAACGCGGCTGGCAAGGCGAAGACCACGGTACAGACCGTGGCGATCACCTTCTGCCTGCTGCCCTTCGAGCTGTGGTGGGACCCTGCCCGCTGGATCGGCATCGCGCTCGTCTTCCTGGCGTTCGTGCTCACCGTCTGGTCGGGACTGGTGAACCTCAAGGACGGCCTGCGGCTGCGGCGGGTCGCCCTCGCCGAGGACTCCGCTGGATGAACCCCGCGGTCAGCCCCGCCGTGCAGGACCTGCCGCGGGAGATCATCGCGCGTGCGGTCGCCCGCGGATGGATGATCGCGACCGCCGAGTCCCTCACCGGCGGACTGCTCGTCGCGCGCCTGGTCGATGTCCCCGGCGCCAGCCACGCCGTCGCCGGGGGCACCGTCTGCTACTCGCTGGAGGCGAAGCACCGGCTGCTCGAGCTCGAGTCGGAGGAGCTGGAGCGCACCGGCGCCGTCACCGCCGAGGTCGCGCTCGCCATGGCTGACGGTGCACGCCGCGCCTACGACAGCCAGCTCGCGATCGCAACCACCGGCGTCGCCGGACCCGGACCCGACGACCGCGGGGTCCCCGCCGGCACGGTCCATCTCGCCCTGGTGGGCGCCGAGGGGCTGCGCCACGCACGTGAGGTGCATCTCGACGGGGACCGCGACGCGGTCCGGGCAGGGGCAGTCGAGGCCGCACTGCGGATGCTCCACGACGCGCTCGCCGATCTCCCTGACCAGCGCTAACACAGCCGGCACGCGGGGAGCGGGCGGAGTGTCAGCGCCCGGACGAGCGCGACATCGCCTCCTGCGCCCAGTGCCTGTCCAGCCCGGATCCCTATCATCAGGGAACACGGACGGCGATCCGGGCGTTGCACACGACGTGACAGGATCAACCCCCACACACCGGATCTACCGACCGCACCACGCCCCGCACCCGACGAAGACGCGGGGCACCGCATCCATCGCGACCACGGCGCCCACAGCGCCCACAGCATCGAAGGGAGGCCGCACCATGGTCGTCTTCCGCGAAGAGCTCGGCGACGTCCTGCGCGACGCCCGCCGCGCCCAGGGCCGCACCCTGCGCCAGGTCTCCTCCGACGCGCGCGTGTCCTTGGGGTACCTCAGCGAGATCGAGCGGGGCCAGAAGGAGGCCTCCTCCGAGCTGCTGGCCTCGGTCACCGAGGCTCTCGGCCTGCCGATGTCCTTCGTCCTGCGGGAGGTCGCCGACCGCGTCGCCGTCGGAGAGGGCGTCGCGATCCCCGACACCGTCCCGGAGAGCCTCGCCTCTGTGGCCGGTTCCCCCGGCGAGAGCGCGGACCGTCCCGGCGGCGACCTGGTCGCCGCCCGCTGATCGCATCGCGCCCATGCGCCTCAGCGAGATGACAGCGCTGGCCGAGCACGTCTTCGGCCCCGCCCTCGCGTCGATCTACACCCGGGAGACCGTCCTGACCGAACTGGACGGACGCACCGCCCGCCAGGCCCTCGACGATGGCATCCCCGTCCGCCGGGTGTGGACCGCGTTGTGCGACCAGATGGATGTCCCCGACGCCATGCGCTGGGAGCTCCCGCCGGAGAAGCGCCCCGGCTGAGCCGCGCAGCACTGCGCATGCGGCGCCGCGCGGTCCGGGCGCGACACGCGGAACGAACGGGGCGCGTCGCACCGCCGGGTTCGAACGTCTGTTCGGGTACAGTGGGCGCGACGGCCGGTGCCGTCGCCGCACGCAGCCTCATCGTGGCCTGTCCGCCTCTCCTCCACAGACGCGGATGTCCCCACCGCGAGGCGGGCGCGGCTCGTATGTCACAGCCCAGCCCTAGTGTGGCCGCACGGTCAGCACACGCCGGAGCCCCCGGCCCCGTGGAAGGAAGAACTCATGGCAGCATCGAAGTCCGCCTCCGGTCCCAAGGACCGCGGCACCTCGCTCGACACCGCGCTCGCCCAGATCGACCGCCAGTTCGGCAAGGGATCGGTCATGCGCCTCGGGGAGGACACCCGTCCCCCGGTCGAGGTCATCCCCACCGGCTCCGTCGCCCTGGACGCGGCTCTCGGCATCGGCGGCCTCCCCCGCGGGCGCGTGGTCGAGGTCTACGGCCCGGAGTCCTCCGGCAAGACCACCGTCGCCCTCCACGCGGTCGCCAACGCCCAGCGCAACGGCGGCATCGCCGCCTTCATCGACGCCGAGCACGCCCTGGACCCGGAGTACGCCCGCAAGCTCGGCGTGGACACCGACGCCCTGCTGGTCTCCCAGCCGGACACCGGCGAGCAGGCGCTCGAGATCACCGACATGCTGGTGCGCTCCGGCGCCCTGGACATCGTGGTGATCGACTCCGTCGCGGCGCTCGTGCCCAAGGCCGAGATCGAGGGCGAGATGGGCGACTCCCACGTCGGCCTGCAGGCACGCCTGATGTCTCAGGCGCTGCGCAAGCTCACCGGGGCGCTCGCCGCCTCCGGCACCACCGCCGTGTTCATCAACCAGCTGCGCGAGAAGATCGGCGTGTTCTTCGGCAGCCCGGAGACCACCACCGGCGGCAAGGCGCTGAAGTTCTACGCCTCGGTGCGGATGGACATCCGCCGCATCGAGACCCTGAAGTCCGGACAGGACAGCGTCGGCAACCGCACCCGCGTCAAGGTCGTGAAGAACAAGATGGCCCCGCCCTTCAAGCAGGCCGAGTTCGACATCCTCTACGGCGAGGGCATCTCCCGCGAGGGTGGTCTGCTGGATCTGGGCGTGGAGCATGGCATCGTCCGCAAGTCCGGTGCCTGGTTCACCTACGAGGGCGACCAGCTCGGCCAGGGCAAGGAGAACTCCCGTCAGTTCCTGAAGGACAACCCGGACCTGGCCGTGGAGATCGAGACGAAGATCCTGCGCACCCTCGGGGTCGGCGCCTACGCGCAGGAGGCCGAACAGCCCGCAGAGGCAGACGCCCCCGTCGGCGAGCTGGTCGACGAGGACGTGCCGGCCACGATCTGATCGTGCCCGACCGCCCGACTGCGGACCTCGACGCCGTCCGCGCGACCCTCGCCCGGCGCACGGAGGAGATCCTCTCCTCCGGCGCCGGGCGCGGCCGTCCCAGCGAACAGGACCAGGCGTTCGAGAAGGCCGTCGTATCCCAGTGCCGGTATCTGATGCGGCTGCTCGCCTCCCGCCGGCGCTCCGCAGGGGAGATGCGCTCCCGCCTGCGGGAACGAGAAGCGCCCGGGGCCGTCATCCACGAAGCCCTGGCCCGCCTGGACCGAGCGGGCCTCATCGACGACGCCGCTTTCGCCGCGGAATGGGTGCGGCAGCGCCGCGATCTGCGGGGCCTCGCCGATGAGGCCCTGCGGCGTGAGCTCGCCGACCGGGAGGTCGACGCCGACGTCATCGCCGAGGCGCTCGGCGCCGCGGAGACGGGGGAGGAGCAGCGGGCCCGCGAGCTCGTCCGCAACCGCCTCCGCGGGGACCTCGACGACCTCGCCGCCGACGTCGACGGCTCCGTGCGGGGGAAGGTCGCCCGGCGCCTGGATGCTCTGCTGCGCCGCCGCGGCTACGACGGAGCGCTCGCCCTGCAGGTGATCTCCACCGAACTGCGCAGCGCGACCGGGCGCTGACCCGACCTCGCGCCGTATCCTCGAGGGCACCATGAGCACCACCACGAGCACCAGCGCCCGCCCAGCGCAGCCGCAGAGCACCTACCAGGTGCGCACCTTCGGCTGCCAGATGAACGTCCACGACTCCGAGCGCTTGACGGGCCTGCTCGAGGACGCCGGCTACACCGCCGCACCCGCCTCCGCGGACGCGCGCGACGGCGAGGTCGACATCGTCGTGTTCAACACCTGCGCGGTCCGCGAGAACGCCGACAACAAGCTGTACGGGAACCTCGGGGCACTGCGCCCCGCCAAGGACGCCAACCCGCGCCTGCAGATCGCCGTCGGCGGCTGCCTCGCCCAGAAGGACCGCGCCACCATCGTCGAGCGCGCCCCCTGGGTGGACGTCGTCTTCGGCACCCACAACATCGGGTCATTGCCGGCCCTGCTGGAGCGCTCCCGCCACCGTCGCGAAGCGCAGGTCGAGATCCTCGAGTCCCTGGAGACATTCCCCTCGACCCTCCCCACCAGGCGAGAGTCGGTGTACGCCGCGTGGGTGTCGATCAGCGTGGGCTGCAACAACACCTGCACCTTCTGCATCGTGCCGTCGCTGCGCGGCAAGGAGAAGGACCGCCGGCCCGGCGACGTGCTCGCCGAGGTGCGGGACGTCGTCGACGCCGGAGCCATCGAGGTGACGCTGCTGGGGCAGAACGTGAACTCCTACGGCGTGGAGTTCGGTGACCGTCAGGCGTTCTCGAAGCTGCTGCGCGCCTGCGGCGACATCGAGGGCCTGGAGCGGGTCCGCTTCACCTCCCCCCACCCCGCGATGTTCACCACCGATGTGATCGACGCGATGGCCGAGACCCCGAACGCGATGCCGCAGCTGCACATGCCCCTGCAGTCCGGCTCCGACCGGGTGCTGAAGGCGATGCGCCGCTCCTACCGATCCGCCCGGTTCCTGCGAATCCTGGACGAGGTGCGCGAACGGATTCCCGCAGCCGCGATCACGACCGACATCATCGTCGGCTTCCCCGGGGAGACCGAGGAGGACTTCGAGCAGACACTCGAGGTGGTGGAGGCCTCCCGCTTCTCCAGCGCATTCACCTTCCAATACTCGATCCGCCCGGGCACACCCGCCGCGACGATGGACGACCAGGTGCCGAAGCACGTCGTACAGGAGCGGTACGAGCGGCTCACCGCCCTGCAGAACCGCATCACCCACGAGGAGAACCAGCGCCTTCAGGGCGAGGTCGTCGAGGTGCTGATCGCCGAAGGCGAGGGCGACCGAGACCGTGAGACCCGTCGCCTCTCCGGCCGCGCCCGCGACCACCGCCTGGTCCACCTCTCCCTCCCCGCAGACATCGCTGCGGTGGCCCGCCCGCGACCCGGCGACCTCGTCCGGGTAGGCGTGACCCGGGCGGCCCCGCACTATCTGCTCGCAGACAGCGCCCAGGAACCTGAGCGGTGGGGGAGTGACGCGTTCTCGGTGCGGCGCACCCGCGCGGGGGACGCCTGGGAAGCCCGCGAGGCCGGCCAGGAGTACAGCGCCTCCGGTGCGCCCACGGCCCCCGCCTGCGGAACAGGAACCCCGCAGCCGACCGGCCCCGTCGTGCTGGGCCTGCCGGGGCTGCGCGCGCGCTGATCGCCACACGCAGCGGGGCCGCCCCTGACTCCAGGAGCGGCCCCGCTGCGGTGACGTGCGGAAAACCCGGTCGAGTCGGCTCCGGGGGTGCTGGTGGAGTCGCCTCCTACCGGCCTCGTTCCTCGGCCAGTACGTCGGCTCCGGGGGTGCCGTTGGAGTCGCCTCCTACCGGTCTCGTTCCTCG
>JAUNUA010000239.1 GCA_030538435.1 Brachybacterium sp. | reverse complement strand
GTCGGCTGCGGCTCTAGCGACGGTTCTCCACCACCGCAGCCCCATCGGCCCCGCCTCGGGCCCGTGCTGCGTGCTGTGGCGCCACCACGTCTCAGACCAGGACGATCGCCTGGGCCAGCAGGATCTTGATGATCAGCACCCACGCATACACGGCGGAGTAGCCGTTCTCCGCGCGCTCGTCGCGGACCAGGGTGTTCGCGTGCGCGATCAGCACGGGCTGGCCGATGAACCCGGCGATCGCGCCGAGGATGCGGGGCATGGACAGGCCGAGAGCCCGCGCCAGCACCCACAGCAGCGGTGTCATCACCGCTAGCACCACCACGGTCGTCACCACCACCTGCACGCCCGTCCAGCTGAACGCGGTCCCCGCGAACGCCGCCCCCGACCCCAGGCCGACGCACGCCAGGAACACGATGAGCCCGAACTGGCGAAGGATCAGGTTCGCCGGAATCGGCATGCGCCACACCAGGGGGCCGGTGCGCTCCACCCGTCCCAGGATCAGACCGACCAGCAGCGGCCCGGCCGCGTTGCCGAGCGCGAGGCCGACACCCCCGATGCTCAGCGACACCAGGCCGATCGCCACCCCGACCGCGAGGCCGAGCCCGACGGGGAGGAAATCCACCCGGGTGACGTCGGTGTCGGAGTCCCCGAGCCGCCCGCGCAGCGCCTCGCGCTGATCCTTGGGGTACACGATCCGGAGCCGGTCGCCGAGCTGCAGCGTGGAGTGGGGCTGGGCGAGGAGGTCGCGGTCGTTGCGGAGAATGCGGGTCACGACCGCCCCGTGGGCGCGGTGCAGGTCGAGCTCCGCGACACTGCGGCCTGCGACGGCGGGGTCGGAGACCAGGAAGCGCCGGTGGTCCACCTGGGTGCGGTCCTCGGCGAGGTGCGCGGTGGCGCGCCCGCCGAGGAACTCCGCGGCCTCCTCGACGGCGTCGGGGATCCCGACCAGGACCACGCGGTCACCGCGCCGGAGGGTTTCGTCCGCCGCGGCAACGGTGATCCGGCCGTCCCGCTCGAGGTAGCTGACGCGGACCTGGCCCTCCGTGCTGCGGGCGCTGTGCGGGGTGGGGCCGCCGATCGGTTCGCGGGCGATGCGCGGGATGTCCGCGAGGGGGATCTCCCGGTCGACGATCGCGCTGATGTCGCGCAGCCCCGCGGCGCTGATCGATTCGGGGTCCTTCCTCGCCGGGGTGGGGAAGCGAGCGAACAGGGTGATCAGCAGGACTCCGGTGATCACCGCGATCGGGTAGGCGATGGCGTACCCGACGGCGGCCTCGGTGCCGCCCCCCGCGGCGTCGGTCGCGGCGGCGAGCGCCGGCGTGGAGGTCATGCTGCCGGAGAAGACACCGCCGGTGAGGGCCGCATCCCACCCCACCAGGTGCCGCACGCCGATCAGTCCCGCCGCGAGCACGGCGAGCAGGGTGGTGGCGATCATCATCAGGGGGAACTGCTTGCGCAGATCGGCGAAGAAGCTCGCCCCGGCGGCGAGCCCGATGGTGTAGACGAAGAGTGCGAGACCCACGCCCTGCAGGAGGGCCAGACCCTCACCGAGTCGCGGGTCGAGCGCACCGATCGCGAGCCCGACGAACAGGGCCCCCGCCGGTCCGAACGCCACGGGTCCGAAGCGGATCGCACCGAACGCCGCCCCGAGAGCGATCACCAGGAACAGGGTCAGCAGGGGGGAGCCCACCAGTATGTCGACCATGGTCGTACGCTATCGGCGCTTATGGCCCGCGGCAGGGACGTGTGGGCCGCCGTTGTGGCCGGCGGAGCTACAGGGAGGCCAGGGGATCCGGTGCGCGGCGGGCCCGATCCTGGCGTCGGCGCTGGATGCGCATCGCGATCAGCAGCCAGATGGCAGCGACGAGGGTGGCGAGGCCGCCGACGCCGAAGGGGTTCAGCATCATCCACACCAAGCCCAGCAGCATGATCGCGACCCGCTGGGCAGTTGCCTGCCAGCAGGCGAGTTCGATGCGGAGGTCGGCGATCAGCGCGCCGACGGCGAGGAGGACGACGACGAGGGCGAACACCAGGTCGAGCATCGGGTACGTCTCCTCGTGCCGTCGAGAGGGGGCCGTCGGATGGGGTCGTCGAACGGGGGTCGTCGTCCGGGGTTCTTGTGCAGCGTCGTTGTGTGGGTGGGCGCGTGCTGAGCCTATCGCGGCCTCGCGTGACCCCGCGGTCAGCGGGAGACGAGGCTGATGAGGGTGTCGACGGGAAACAGGCGGCGCCACCACTTGGTGCGCATGAGCTCCGCGGCGAAGAAGCACCCGAGGGTGAGGAGTCGGTCCTCGGTCGGCATGCGCGGTGTCATCTGGGCCCGGTAGCGCCGGTGGGCGAGGAGGAAGCGGCCGGGGTGCGGCCAGGTCTCTGTCAGGCGCGCGACCGGGTGCTCACCGCGGAACAGTCGGACACCGACGTCGAGGGCAGGGGCCTCCATCCGGTACGGCATGGACGAGCCGGTATCGATATCGACCCGCAGGCGCAGCAGATCGAAGCGTCTGCGCAGCTGCGCGAGGAGGGTGCCGTCGGGGGCGAGGATGCGGAACCGGTCGGCGCCGAGATCCACGGTGTCCTGCAGGTGACACAGCACCCGACCGTCGGGCTCGCAGATCGCGTACGTGCGGTTCCCGAGCACCGCGCGGCGATGCACGTTATCCAGGGTGCGGATGATGCCCACCACGCTGCTGCCATCCGCGCTGTGGATCCGTGCATCCCCGGAGATGACGGTGGCCAGGCGCTGCAGGAGCACAGTGTCATGCGCCAGGAGGGAGGGGCGGAACTCGGCCATGCCAGCAGTGTCACCGGGGCCGGACGCCCGGCGCCACGCGGACCGCGCGATTGTGGATGAGTGAGTGCGCTCGCTCCGCGACGCATGTGCGTCTCACTAGCCGGCGTCAGCCGATCGCGCAGGCCACGCCGTTGAAACCGTGGTTGCAGTAGCCGTACGGGTTCGCCGCGAGGTACTGCTGGTGCTCGGCCTCGGCGGTGTAGTAGACGCCGTCACCGGCCTCGGCGAGGGGAGCGAGCTCGGTGGTGATGCTCCCGCGGCCGGCGTCGTCCAGGGCCTCCTGGTAGCTCCGCGCGCTGGAGCGCACCAGGTCTCCCTGCTGGGGCGTCGTCCAGTACACGGCGCTGCGGTACTCGGTGCCGACGTCATTGCCCTGGCGCATCGCGGTGGTGGGGTCGTGCTGCTCCCAGAACTGCGTGAGGATCTCGCGCAGCGTGTCCTGGCCACCGGTGTAGATGACGCGGACCGCCTCAGTGTGGCCGGTCTTGGAGGAGAAGACCTCCTCGTAGGTGGGGTGCGGGGTGTATCCGCCGGCGTACCCGCAGGAGGTGGTGTGGACGCCCGGGATCTGCCACGCCACCCGCTCGATACCCCAGAAGCAGCCACCTGCCAGGATGATCTCCTCGCTGCCGACGGGCCAGGGCTGCGGGTCGTGCGGCGCGTCGGGGCCCAGCATGTCGGTGCCGAGGATGGCGTGCTCGCGGGCGAGCGGGTACGGGTAGTGGGCGCGCCCCGGGAGGGCGTCCGCGCGGGACACCATCTCCTTCTTGTGGGCGTGGAGAACGTCGAAGAACTGCCACATGGCGGGCACTGTACGCCCGCGGGCGGATTGAGCGGGAGGGCCCCCGCCACATCTACGCAGTCGGCGTAACCTCACCGCATGCCCATTGAGAGGTCCGAGCGATTTGTGGTGTTCCTGGCCGACTGGGAGTGGCAGTGCTGCGGT
>JAUNUA010000005.1:13601-26462 GCA_030538435.1 Brachybacterium sp. | reverse complement strand
GGACCGCCCGGGCACGACGCCCCAGGTCCGCCCCGAAACTCCGGCAGTCTATCCGTTCTCCGGGCGGGACGCCGGGGATGGGTCGGGTGTCGGAGGTTCCGGTGCGCCGACCTCACCCGCGGCCGCCAGCTCGTCCTGCAGGGGGCCGGGCATGACCCAGAGCCGGTACCCGCGGCTGCCGTCCTCGCCGGAGAGCACCGGGAGAGCGGAGAGCTCGGTCGCCTGCGGCCAGTTCCAGCACGCGATGACGAGGTCCTCCTCAGGCAGGGCACCCGGCGCAACGAGCGTGATGGAGCTCGGATGCACCCAGTACGCGTACAGGTTCTCCGTCAGCGCGTTGCTCTGGAATTCCGGGGTGCAGCCCAGATCGAAGCCCACCTGCGTGCCCTCGTGCTCCGCCACGATCCTGTTCGCCGTCACGGCGACCTGCGGGATTCCGCCCTCGCGCCGCTCGAAGTCCTCGACGGACCGGATGGACGCCACCGTCCCCGCGGCAGCGGCGACCACCAGTACCGCCACCAGCAGCGGGGCCCAGCGGAGCCGGCGGCTCCCGAGCGCCCACAGCACGCCCAGGGTGATGACCGTCGGGATGCTGGCGAGCAGCCAGAAGCGGTTCTCGTTCGTCAGGGACGGGGTCACCCCGTAGGTCCAGGTCTCGGGGACCGCCTCCAGGGGGAGGGTGGAAAACCACGGCATCACAGCGGCGAGGTGGGCCGGTGTGACGTACCCGTAGGTGGGGGCGTCAAGTGCCAGCCACAGGACAGTGGGCACGATGATCACCGCGGCGAGGAACGTCGCGGCCAGCAGCACCCGGGTGCGCACGCCCCTGACGAGGGTCGCCACGCCGACAGCGACCAAGAGGGAGGCCGCGGGGTCGACGTAGCGGCCGTAGATCCAGACATCCAGACGGCGCCATTCGTTCTGGTACAGCCAGAACTCATCAGCCCAAGAGATCACCGAGATGATCAGGACGGCGGCGAAGAACGCGGCAGTCAGGCATGCGGGGCCGACCGCCCGGTGCCGCCTCAGCTCGTACCCCACCAGGACCAGGAGCGCGACGGCACCGATCAGGAAGAATCCGAGCGATCCCACGGTCTGCAGCCATGTCTGACCCAGGAAGCTGCGCACGAAGAGGGAAAACCGCTCCTCTGCCAGGTTCTCCATGATTCGCTCTCCCTGGGACATGCCGCCGCCCAGGAGCTCATTGATGGACGTCGATGCACGCTGGGCGGCGTGGGCGACCGGAACCAGCGCCACGAGACCCACGAGCGCTGTCCGCCATGACCGCAGCGCGAACAGTGTTACCCAGATGGCGCAGGCGAGGACGAGCACGAGGGCCCGTGAGTGCATCGTGCCCATCAGACCCGTGGCGAGCACGAACACCAGCATCCGGGCCATCGTCGGGCGCTCCCACACGCGGATGGCGGCCAGCAGCACCAGCACCATGGCGAGGAACAGGGGCTTCTCACTCATCACGTTCGCCGACTGGACGGTCCGCGCCGGCATGCACATCACCAGCGCGGCGACCGTCACGGCTTGCCGTCCGCTGAGACCGAGCCGCGCCAGCACTCGGGACAGAGGCCAGATCGTCGCGATCGCGACGAGGACGCCGAGGCCGATCGCCAGCCGGTAGGCGAGCGCAGGATCGTCCGTCACCCACCACACCGGGGCCATCAGCACGCTCCACCCCGGGTAGTAGCCCGCGCCGCGGATCGTGACGGGCGTGCCGTCGCCGGCGAAGAACCTGCTGAACTGCAGCAGCACGATCTCATCGAAGGCGAAGGAGGGACTGCGGACCCGCGAGGCGATCGCAGCATTGACGATGACGGCGAGGACCACGCTGGGGGGCGCCATGAAGCGCCACCACCGCGCCTCCGTGCGTGCACGGGAGTCGAGATCGTTCCGCCACGGCAGAGAGGGCTCAGCCGCCGGCGCGCCATTGTTCGCCGTCATCTCGGGGCAGACCTTCCGGTCATCTATCGTGATGCGCCACGCCGGCCGGTCGGCCGCCGCCGCACGCTCAGGCTAAGGGAGCGGCACCCACAACCGGGCAGGACCCTCCATTACGATCGGACATCATGAGAATCACGACGGTGGGGTGCGGATACCTGGGCGCGGTCTACGCGGCCTCGATGGCCTCCATGGGCCACGAGGTCCTGGGGCTGGACGTGGACGAGGGCAAGATCGACCTGCTCCGCCAGGGACGCGCTCCCTTCCACGAGCCGGGCTTCGACGCGATCCTTGCCGAGGCCCTCGAATCCGGTCGCCTGCGCTTCTCCACCGACCCGGCCGATGCCGCCGATAACCAGATCCACGTGATCTGCGTCGGCACCCCCCAGCAGCTGAACTCCGCCGCCGCGGACATGACCTACGTCCACGCGGCCATCGACTCCCTCATCCCCCACCTCGATGCGTTCGACGGCGGGCGCAGCCTCGTCGTCGGACGGTCCACCGTGCCGGTCGGCACCGCCGCGGTGCTGCGGGAGAAGCTCACGGCAGCAGACTCCGGCGCCCTGCTCGCCTGGAACCCGGAGTTCCTGCGTGAGGGCTTCGCCGTGAAGGATACCCTGTACCCCGACCGCCTGGTCTACGGACTGCCGGATGACCCCGCCGAGGCGGAGGAGGCCCGCTCCCTGCTGGACGCGATGTACGCGCCGATCCTGGACCGGGAGACACCCGTGGTCGCCGGGAACTACGCGACCGCTGAACTGGTGAAGGTCTCCGCCAACTCCTTCCTCGCCACCAAGATCTCCTTCATCAACGCCGTCGCGGAGGTCTGCGAGGCCACAGGCGGCGACGTGTCCGTCGTGGCCGAAGCGATCGGGCTGGACGAGCGGATCGGCCCGAAGTTCCTCCGCGCCGGCATCGGCTTCGGCGGTGGCTGCCTGCCCAAGGACATCCGCGCGTTCATGGCCCGCGCCGGGGAACTCGGCGTGACCGAGGCGCTGTCCTTCCTCCGGGAGGTGGACAACGTCAACAACCGGCGCCGCGACCATGTGGTGAACCTGGCCCGTGTCGCCCTGGACGGCTCCTTCACCGGCAAGCGCATCGCCGTGCTCGGCGCCGCCTTCAAGCCCGACTCCGATGACACCCGCCAGTCCCCCGCCCTCTACATCGCCTCCAAGCTGTCCGGGCGCGGCGCCGACGTCGTGGTGACCGACCCGGCGGCGAACGAGCGTGTGCGCGCCGAGCGACCGAACCTCGCCACCGCGACGGACGCCTACGCCGCGGCGCAGGATGCCGACCTGGTGCTGCTGCTCACCGAGTGGTCTGCGTTCAAGGAGCTGGACCCGGTGCGCCTGCGCGAGGTCGTCGCGACCCCCTGGATGATCGACGGACGGAACGTCCTGGACCCCGCCGCGTGGCGCGCGGCCGGATGGACCTACCAGTCGATCGGACGCCCGTGACATGAGGTCACGGACGACGCCGCCGTGATCCTCGCGCTGGTCGCCACCATCGCGGTGCTGACCCTCCCGGGCCTGCCCGCCGCTCTCGCACTGCGTCTGCGCGGATTCGCCCTGGCGGTCTTCCTGGCGCCGCTGTCCCTGTTCGCGATCACCCTCTCCGCGGAGGTCGGGCACCGCCTCGGGGTGCCCTGGAGTCCGCTGACCCCCCTCGCGATGGGGCTGATCCTCGCGATCCCGGTCCTCCTCGTGCATCTCCTCCGCGGCCGATGGGGCATCCGTCCCTCGCCCTCCGGGATCCCGCCAGACCCGCCCGCCGCACGCGCAGCGCTCATCGGGCTGGTGGTCGGTGGGGCCATCATCGCCTTCCGCAGCGTGCGGCTGATGGGAAACGTCGACGCCGTCAGCCAGACCTTCGACAACCTGTTCCATCTGAACGCCGTCCGGCACATCATGCGCCTCCAGGACGCCTCCGCCTGGGCCGTCGGAAATCTCGGGCGCCCCGAGGGTGAGCTGAAGTTCTACCCGGCCCTGTGGCACCAGACCGTGAGCCTCGTGACCGAGCTGACACCCGCGGGTGACATCGTGCTGGCGACGAACGCGCTGATGCTCGTCAGCGTCGCCGTCCTGTGGCCGCTCGGCGCGGTCGCCCTGGTGCGGCTGTGCACCTCGGCCGGACCCGTCGCGCTGCTCCTCACGGGTCTGTTCTCCGGGATCAGCGGGGCCTTCCCGTACGGCCCCATGGTGTGGGGCATCCTGCTGCCGTATCTCCTGTCCGTCGTCCTCCTGCCTGCCCTGGTCATCGTGCTGGCCCAGGTCACGGGCCTGGTGCCGCCCGATGCGCGCTTCTCGGTGGGGAGGACCGCTGCGCTGGCAGTGGCGACCGCCGCGACCACCGCCCTCGCGCACCCCCAGGGCGTGTTCAACGCCCTCGTGCTTGGCATCCCCCTGCTCCTCTGGGCGGCAGGACATCAGATCCTCGATCGGTCCGGCCGCGACCAGCGGATCTTCCCGTGGCGCCTCACGAATCTCGGGCTCCTGCTCGGGGCGATCCTCGTGGCGTTCGTGATGTGGGAGAACTTCCGTCCACGCGAGTCGATCGCTCTGCGCGACTCCAACGCCGAGGGATGGGAGGCGCTGCTCGTCTCGCTGTCCCTGAGCCCCAGTAACGGGGCCCCCTCTCTCCTCATCGCCGTCGTCCTGGTCCTGGCGTCGATCTCCGTCCTGCTGCTGACGCGCTCGCAGTGGCTCGTCCTCATGCTGGCCGGCGCCCTCCTGTTCTCCTACGCGGCACGGACCGTGGACGCGGGCCCGGACCGGTACGCCTGGGTGGGAGCATGGTTCGGTGACATCCACCGCCTCGCCGCGCTCCCCGTGGTGGTGGCCGTCCCGATCCTGGCGCTCGGGGCGGGGGCGGTGATCGACCGGGTCGCTCAGGTGCTGCGGGATGCGTCCCGGCGCGATACCCGCGTGCTCCGCTCCGCGCTGTCCTTCGCCGCAGCAGTGATGGTCGGGGTCTTCCTGCTGGAGAGCCACCTCGCACCGTCCTGGGCGACCACCCGGCACAACGCCAACAGCAGCTGGGCCGGCCAGCGGTTCCTCTCCGACGATGAGCGCGAGCTGCTGGAGGAGCTGCCGGACTATGTCGACGACGACGCCCTGATGGCGACGGCACGCTGGAACGGCGGCGGTTTCGCCTACGCCCTGTCCGACGTCGAGGTCCTGAACCCCACCATGCGGGGCATGCCGACGGAGGACGGTCGGATCGTCCGCCGACAATTCCGGGAGGCCGCCCACGACCCCGTGGTATGCGACGCCGTGCAGGCGACCGAGATCACCCACGTCCTGGACTTCGGTCCCGAGGACCTGTGGGGCATGGAGCGGAACAACCCCGGCGTGATCGACCTCGACACCTCCGATGCGGCCCGCGAGGTGCACCGTGTGGGGGACGCCGCCGTGTACGAGGTCCTGCCCTGCCGGGGCACCGACGGGGAGCTGCAGGGACCCTGACCGCCGCGGCGCGCCGTTCTCCGGTGATTCAATGGCCAGATGACCTCCGCCGAGAGCCCCGCCCGACCGTCCGAGGACGCCCGCCGCTTCGCCGAGGATCTGGGGGCCTTCGTCGCCGCTTCCCCATCGTCCTTCCACGCCGTCGACGAGTCCGCCCGGCGGCTTGAGGACGCCGGGTTCATCCAGCTGCACGAGACGAGGGACTGGACCGGTGAGGACGTCGCAGGGGACCGGTACGTGATCCGCGACGGCTCCCTCATCGCCTGGTCCGCGCCCGAGGACGCGACCGCCGACTCGGTGCTGCGGATCGTCGGTGCCCACACCGACTCCCCCGCTCTGAAGCTGAAGCCCAACCCCTCCAGCCTCCGCGAAGGCAACGGCCAGGTGGGGGTGGAGGTGTACGGCGGGATGCTGCTGAACTCCTGGCTGGACCGGGAGCTGTGCCTGGCCGGGCGGCTGGTGCTCGACGATGGGACAGAGCTGCTGACCCGCACCCCTCCCGTGATGCGCGTCCCGCAGCTGGCGGTCCACCTGGACCGGCAGGTCAACAGCGAAGGGCTGACCCTCGATCCGCAGCGGCACATGCAGCCGGTCGCGGGTCTTGGCCCCGTGGACGTCCTGGAGCTGCTGTCCGCCTCCGCGGATGTCCGAGCAGATCAGATCGCCGGGTATGACGTGGTCTCCGCCGACACCCAGGCCCCCGCCCTGTTCGGGGCCCGGGAGGAGTTCCTCGCCTCGGGCCGGCTCGACAACCTGTCCTCCGTGCACGGCTCCGTCGCGGCGCTCATAGAGGTCGCTGCGGACCGTGCGACGGATCAGGAGGCACACCCGATCGCGATGGTCGTGGCCAACGACCACGAGGAGGTGGGCTCGGCGTCCCGCTCCGGGGCTGCCGGCCCGTTCCTGGAGGACGTCCTGGTGCGGGTGCACGCCGCGCTCGGCGGAACCGACGCGAGCCTGCGCCGCGTGTACGCCGGCTCGATGGTGCTCTCCTGCGACACCGGGCATGCGGCGCATCCGAACTATCCGGAGCGGCACGACCCCGTCACCCGCCCGCGGCTGGGCGCAGGACCGATCCTGAAGCTGAACGCCAACCAGCGCTACGCCAGCGACGCCGTCGGCGCCGCGGCGTTCGCGCAGGCCTGCGGCCGGGCGGGGGTCCCGCACCAGCAGTTCGTCTCGAACAACGCCATGCCGTGCGGGTCGACGATCGGGCCGATCACCGCGACGCGGCTGGGGATGACGACGATCGACGCGGGGATCGCGATCTGGTCCATGCATTCCGCGCGGGAGATGTGCGCGGTCGCCGATCCCCTGCACCTGTCGCGCGCTAGCGGAGAGTTCCTGCGCGGCTGAGCGCTCAGGCGTCCGGCGGCCCGGGCGCCCCGGCGATCTGCCAGATCCGTGCCCGCAGTGCCCGCATCTCGCCGCTCCGATCCGAGCTGGGTCCGGTGCTCCGCTCGGCGTCCCCCACCAGCTGATCGGCTTGGAACACGGCGTCCTCGAGCTCCCCCGCCTCCGCGCAGGCGAGGGCGAGCTCGGCCCGGGCCGTCATCACCTCGGGGTCGGTGCCCTCCTGGCGGACGAGCAGCGCGGCGAGGGAGGTGTACGCCCCCCGCATGCGCTGCACCGCCTCGTCCGGGCGGCTCCCGGTGCTCATCGCTCCTCGCCATCCCCGACGCCGGGGAGGGGAGCGGCAGGGCCTCCCTGCTCGACGTCGAGACGCGGGGGAACTGTCTGGTCCAGGCGCATCCAGCCCGTCGGCCGCTGCTGCTCACCGGTGAGCACCGGTTCCGCGCCGGAGATGTCGATCCCGAAGATGGTGTGGAACGCCTCGACCACCTCATCCGCGTTGCCCTTCGAGGCGAGCTCCCGGACCCGGGTGGTCGGGGAATGCATGACCTTCGCGAGGATCCGCCGGACGGAGCGCTCCACATCGTCGGCAACATCGGCGGGCATGTCCCGGCGCACCCGGGCGAGCTCATCATCGGCGGCCTCACCGACGGTGCGGCGCAGCGCCACCATCGCCGGGTCCACCTTCCGGGCCTGCTGGCGCGAGCGGAAGTGGTCGACGCCGTCGGCGATGATGCCCTTGGCCTCCCGCAGCGCCGGGGAGGTCTCCTCGTCGACCTCGATGGCGAGGTCCGTCAGATCCAGCACCCGCACCCGGTGCAGGTGCCGCACCAGGGGATGCAGGTCCGAATGCAGCGCCAGGTCCAGGACCAGCAGGTCCTCTGCGGCGAGGAACAGGTCGGGGAACAGGCTCGTCCCGCGGCCGGAGCAGGCCAGCACCAGGTCCGCCGCCCGGAGATGCTCGGGCAGGTCCTCCGCGGGGATCGAGGCAACCCCGTGACGCTCGGCGAAGGCCACGGCACGGCCGGACCCGGAGTGGACGCGGACCCCGCGGACCCCGCGGCGGGTGAGCTCCGCGACGCCGAGCCGGGCGTAGGCGCCCGTGCCGATCACCAGCACGGATCGGTCCCGCAGATCGCCGAGCAGGTCCTCCGCACGATCCAGGGCGATGGCGACGCCGGAGCGTCCGGCGGCGCCGACGGGTGTGCGGGTGGAGACCTTCTTGGCGTAGCGGAACCCGGTCTGGAAGAGGTCGTTCAGCACGGGGCTGCTGGTCCCGCCGCGCAGCGACGACTCGAAGGCGGCACGGACCTGCCCGGCGATCTCCGCCTCACCCATCACGATCGACCGCAGCCCCGCCGTCACCGCGAAGAGATGCTCGGCGACGGGGGCGTCCATCGCGGTCTCCAGGCAGATGGCGATGTGCTCAGGGCTCAGGCCGCTGGTGCGGGCGACGGCCCGCACGGCGAGGTCCACGCCGTCGTGGAAGCGGCGGGTGTCCAGGTAGACCTCCAGCCGGTTGCAGGTCGCGACGACCACCCAGCCGTCCAGCAGCGGGCCGTCGTCCTCGATGCCGCCGGCGCGACGCTCGGCCGTGTGCTGATCGTGGAGCTCGCCGATCACGCCCGGCAGGTCCTCGGATCCGCGCGTCAGCGCCTCGAGCACCCCGAGGTCGAGGTGCTCGTGGGTGGCGCGGACGGCAACGAGCATGACCCCCAGAGTACGCGCGCCCCCTGGACGTCACGGGGGCTCCGACCAGGGCGGTGAGCGTTCCCACACCCCGGGTCGGCCACTTCCCAGGAGCGGGTCGGCGATGGGATGCACAATGGAGGGACCATGCATCAGAACAGCACGTCAGAGGCCACTTTTCACGACGCACCGTCAGATCCTGAGGGCGGGGGGACCCCCCTCCCGGCGGGGCATCCTCTGACCCTCCCGGCCGCTGACGGCGGTACCGCCGATGCCCCCCTCATGGAGCGCCTGCGGGGCCGGCCGGTCGCCGCTCCGCCCAGCGTCTGGTTCATGCGGCAGGCCGGTCGGTCGCTGCCGGAGTACCGGGCGCTGCGCGAAGGGATCGGGATGCTCGACTCCTGCGTGCGCCCCGACCTCGCCGCGGAGATCACCCTCCAACCCGTCCGCCGCCACCGCGTAGACGCCGGCATCTTCTTCTCCGACATCGTCGTCCCCGCCCGCCTCGCCGGCCTCGGGGTGGAGATCGTGCCCGGACGCGGCCCCGTCTTCGATCATCCTGTCCGCACCGAGGAGGACATCCTCGCCCTGCCCCCGCTCGGTGACGAGTACGACGCGGCCCTGGACCCGATCCGGGAGGCCGTGCGCCTGACCGTCGCGGAGCTCGGCACCACCCCGCTGATCGGTTTCTGCGGGGCTCCCTTCACCGTCGCCTCGTACATGGTGGAGGGAGGCCCCAGCCGCGATCACCTGCGCACCCGCGCCCTGATGCGCGACCGGCCCGACCTGTGGGACCACCTGGCCTCCTGGGTCGCCGACCTCTCCGGGCGCTTCCTGCGCGCCCAGGTCCTCGCCGGGGCCGGGGCGATCCAGCTGTTCGACTCCTGGGTGGGGTCGCTCTCCGAGGAGATCTACCGCGAGCACGTCCAGCGGCACAGCGCCGACGTCTTCACCCATGTGCAGGACCTGCCGTTCCCCCGCATCCACTTCGGGGTCGGCGCCTCCCATCTGCTCCGCCCGATGCACGAGGCCGGCGCCACCGCCATGGGGGTGGACCACCGGATCCGCCTGGACCAGGCCGTCGAGGTGCTCGGCGGAGACGTCCCCGTCCAGGGCAACATCGACCCCGCCGTCCTGTTCACCGGTGAGGACGCCCGCCAGGCCGAGGCGCGCGCCGTCCTCGACGCCGGCGCCGCCGCCCCCGGCCACGTCGTGAACCTGGGGCACGGCGTCCCCCCGGACACCGACCCGACCGTCCTCACCGACCTCGTCGCCTTCCTCCACGACCAGAGCCCGAGCGCGCCATGAGCCCCCGCGTGGTCGTGGTCGGCGGCGGTCTCGCCGGGCTCCTCGCCGCGCGCCGGCACAGCCTCGCCGGTGCCCAGGTGACGCTGCTGGAGGCCGAGCCCGACCTCGGTGGTGCGGTCGCTGCCGCGGAGGTCGCCGGGCTCGAGGTCAACACCGGCGCGGAGGCCTACGGGATCTCCAGCGGCGCCGTCGATCAGCTGATCGACGAGCTGGGCCTCACGGACCAGGTCGTCGAGCCCGCCCCGAGCCGCTCCTCCCGCATCGTCTCCGCCGGCGGGCGCCACCGCTCCCCCACCGGTGGGCTGCTCGGCATCCCCGCCCGTCCCTGTGCCCCCGACGTGCGCGCGGTGATCGGCGGCGCCGGTGCGCTGCGCGCCGCCGTGGACCGGCTGCTGCCCGCCGGGTACGGCCTCCGTGACGGCGTCACCGTCGGGGATTACGTGCGGCGTCGCATGGGCCGACGCGTCGCCGAGCGCCTGGTCGCCCCGATCATCGGCGGGGTCTACTCCGCGGACCCCGACACCCTCGAGCTGACCACCGTCCAGCCGCGCCTTCCCGCCGCTGTGCGGGAGACGGGATCGCTTGCCGGGGCGGTGCGTCGCCTGCGCCCCGCCTCCGGCTCCGGCCGCTCCCCCGGCACCGCGGTGCGGTCCCTCCGGCCCACCATGGCCGAGCTGCCGCGCGCGCTCGCCGCCGCGATCGAGGCGGCGGGCGGGACCCTGCGGACCCGCGCCGCCGTCACCGCCCTCGCCCGGGAGGAGGACGGCACCTGGCTGATCGGCGTCGGCGAGGACCCGGGCACCACCGCCACCGCCACCGCCCCGGAGATCCTGGCCGCCGATCACCTGGTCCTCGCCACAACCCCGGACCAGTCGACCGCCCTGCTCGCCGATGCGCTGCCCGTCGTGGCCGCCGCCATCCCCGAGGCCCCCAGCGCCCCGATCCGCCTGGTGGCGCTCGCGCTGGACGCCCCCGCCCTGGACGATTCCCCCGCCGGCACCGGCGCGCTCGTCGCCCCCGGCACCCCGGGGATCCGCGCGAAGGCCCTCACCCACGCCAGCGGGAAATGGGACCACGTGCGCCGCGCCGCCCGCGAGGCGATCGGCCCGAGCGGCCACATCGTCCGCCTGTCCTACGGCCGCCCCGGGGAGGAGCTCCCGGAGACCGACGGACTCGTCGAGCTCGCCCTGGTCGATGCCTCCCGGATCCTCGGCGTCGACCTCGATGCGTCCCACCTCCGCGGGTCCCGCGTGATCACCTGGACGCGTGCGATGCGCCAGGCCCGCGTCGGGCACCGCGAAGCCCTCGACCAGCTCACCCGCGTCCTCACCGAGGACCGCGCCGCCCGCGGCCTGGAGCTCGTCGGCTCCTGGCGCGACGGCACCGGGCTCGACGCCGTCGCCGCCGCCGCGCGTACGGCCGACCCCGCTCACCCTGCTCCCCCATCGGAAGGATCGCCCGCATGAGCACCTACTACACCAGCTACACCGTGTTCGACGGCCGCGCCGGACGAAACGGCCCCTCCCCCGAGGATGCCGCCCAGTCCCTCCGCACCGCGATCCAGGACGTGGAGGCGAGCGGCGTCGTGATCCGCGGGTTCTACGACGTCTCCCTCTTCCGCGCCGAGGACACCCTGATGGTGTGGCTGCACGGCGAGCGCCCCGAAGCCCTCCAGGACGCGATCCGCACCCTCGAGCGGTCCGCGCCCCTGTCCGCCCTCACCCAGACCTGGTCCGCCGTCGGCGTGCACCGCGAGGCCGAGTTCTCGAAATCTCACGCCCCGGCGTTCCTCAGCCCCTCCCGCACCCCGCAGGAGTGGATCACCGTCTACCCCTTCACCCGCTCCTACGAGTGGTACCTGCTGCCGGAGGAGGAGCGGCGCGAGATGCTCATCGAGCACGGCCGCCTGGGCCGGGAATACCCGCAGATCCACGCCAACACCGTCGCCGCCTTCGCGCTCGGCGACTGGGAATGGATGCTCTCCTTCGAGGCGGAGGACCTGCACGACCTGGTCGACATGATGCGCCGCCTGCGCTACTCCCAGGCCCGTCTGCACGTGCGCGACGAACTGCCGTTCCACACGGGGCGGCGGCTCGCCGACCCCGAGGCGATCGTCGACATCCTGCTGTGAACCGAGAGGACACCATGACCAGCACCGACACCCAGCCGGCCCCGGAGGCGCGCACCACCGCCCCGGACTACGACGCCATCCTGTTCGCCTCCTTCGGCGGCCCCGAGGGCCAGGAGGACGTCCTTCCGTTCCTGCGCAACGTCACCCGCGGCCGCGGCATCCCCGATGAGCGCCTCGAGGAGGTCGCCGGGCACTACCGCGCGCTCGGCGGGAAGTCCCCCATCAACGACCAGAACAAGGCCATGATCGCGGCGCTGGAGGGTGAGCTCGCCGCCCGCGGCGTGGACCTGCCCGTCTACTTCGGGAACCGCAACTGGGAGCCGTACACCACCGACGTCGTCGCGCGGATCCACGCGGATGGGCACCGCCGCGTGCTGGGCCTGGTCACCAGCGCCTACTCCTCGTACTCGGGGTGCCGTCAGTACCGCGAGGACTTCGGGAAGGCCCTGCTGGAGAACGACCTGCTGGGGACCCTCACGATCGACAAGATCCGCGTCTACTTCGGCCACCCCGGGTTTCTCGAGCCGGTGCGCGACGGGGTGCGCTCCGCGATCGCCGAGCTCGCCGCCGACGGACACACCCCGGACCGCATCCGGGTGCTGTTCTCCACCCACTCGGTGCCCGACACCATGGCCGAGGCCTCCGGCCCCGAGGAGACCCGGCGTCCCGGCTCCGGTGGCTGGTACGTCGATCAGCACCTCGCCGCCTGCCGCTGGGTGATGGAGCAGCTGGGTGAGGACACCCCCGGCGGTGAGGGTGACGGCGCGGCCGCGCTGCCCGCGTGGGAGCTCGTCTACCAGTCCCGCTCCGGTCCCCCGCAGGTGCCCTGGCTGGAGCCTGACGTCAACGATGTCATCGAGCAGCTCGCGGAGGGTGGCACCGCGGACGCGGTCGTCGTCGTCCCGATCGGTTTCGTCACCGACCACGTCGAGGTGATCTGGGACCTGGACACCGAGGCGAAGGAGA